>CANQAW010000163.1 GCA_947589525.1 Candidatus Gastranaerophilales bacterium | reverse complement strand
TAGTTTATCAGCTAATGGATCCATAAGTTTTCCAAAATCGGTTATCAAATTATCTTTTCTAGCTAAATAACCGTCGACAAAATCAGTAAGTGAAGCAATACAAAAAATTATAAATTCTAAAACAAATAAGCCCGAAAAAATTATTTTTACGGGACGTTCAACAATAGTGGAAAAAGGGGTAAACACGGTCACGGCAGATAAAATAACAATGACAATGAACCCCAAAACGTTTGAAGCGGTCGGAAATGTTAAAACAAATATAGAACAAGACACATCATCAGAAAAAGGCAATTCAATGGAGTTTAGTTTATAAAATGTCTAATATTATTCTCGAAAAAAGACAATGTTTAATAGCAGGTGACGGAAATCTCCCCGTAGAAATGGCAAAGAGCGCCAAACAAAACGGCATGGAAGTAGTCTGCATTTCTCTTTCGTCGGATAACGTTAAAGAGTTGAAAAAATACTGTTCTAAAATTGTTTCTTACGGCCCCGGGCAAGTCGACAGCATAAAAAGCTTTCTGCAAAAAGAAGAAATTAAACAACTTACTTTTTTAGGGAAAGTTTCAAAAACAATGCTGGTTAAACGCCCAAAACTGGAAAAAACGGCAATTGCGCTTTTAAAACAGATGAAAAAATTAAACGACGATGCAATTATGCTTAAAATTGTCGAGCAGATGGAAAATATCGGAATTACAATTTTAGACCAGACAATTTTTATAAAAAATTTAATGGTTCAAAAAGGAACATTAACAAAAAACACTCCTTCTCAAAGCCAGCTTGATGATATCAACTACGGCTTTCAAATAGCAAAACAAATGGGCGGACTTGATATCGGTCAATCCGTTGTTATGAAAGACAGAATGATTATGGCAATCGAAGCCATTGAAGGTACGGATAAATGTATTAAAAGAGGCTGTAAACTCGCAAAAAGAAAAAATGCAATAGTTGTTAAAGTTTCCAAACCGGCACAAGATAAACGTTTTGATATTCCCGCCGTCGGTCTTAAAACAATTAAGACAATGAAAAGATACGGGGCGGATGTGCTTGCTCTTGAAAGCGGTGAAACAATTATAGTTAATCGTGAAAAAATGATTGACTATGCAAATAAGCACAATATTATTATTGTTGCAATGTAGGAAATATGTCAAAGAAAATTTTTATTATAACAGGAGAATATTCGGGAGATAAGCACGCTTCAGGAGTTGTAAGAGAGCTTAGGCAAATATATCCCGATGTTATAATAGAAGGTGTCGGAGAATCAAATTTAGAGGCTCAAAACGTTAAGCTTCTTTTTAATCACGAAAAAATGGGCAAAGTCGGTTTAACATTCAAAACCGTTGTTGAACATTTTAAAATGGGAAAAAAAATAGTCGATTATCTAAAAAACGACTACAAGCCCGATTTGGTTTTATTGGTGGATTACGGCGCATTTAATTTAAGAATTGCAAAGCATCTGAAAAAAGCAGGCATTAAAACCTTTTATTTCATTCCCCCTCAAATTTGGGCGTCAAGGAAATACAGGCTCAAAACAATCAAGAAAAATATAGATAAAGTATTAACCATTTTTCCGTTTGAAAAAAGTTTTTATGATAAAGAAAATATACCGTGTGAATTTGTAGGACATCCGATTATATCGGAGCTTCCTGACTGCAAGAATAAAATTGAGTTTTTTAAAGAACATTCGCTTGACTTAAACAAAAAATTGGTGGGTGTTTTCCCAGGTTCAAGAATATTTGAAATAAAATATCTGCTTAAAATATTTTTAAAAGCGGTTAAAATAATAGAAAAACAATGTCCGGATGTCCAGTTTGTGTTTTCACAAGCCGAAAGTCTCAAAAAAAATGCTTTTAGCGTACCCTATAAAACTCTAAGAGGGCAAAATCATCAGCTTCTTGCATACAGCGACAGTTTGATATTAGCTTCAGGAACGGTGGCTCTTGAGGCGGGAATATACGAAACTCCAATGCTTATTGCATATAAAGGTCCTTTATTATTCTACTTAATATATCTGCTTGTAAGAAACATCAAAAAGGCGTGCCTTATAAATATAATTACAAAAAAAGATTATGTAGACGAATTTTTAATGTATAGCGCAACTGCAAAAAATATAGCAAATTGCACTATGGAAATTTTGAATAATCCTTTAAAAAGAGAACATATATTAACCGGCTGTAAATTGACAAAACAACTGCTGGGCGAAACGCATTGCGTTTATAACGTTGCAAAAATAATTAAAGATGAACTATCAAAGGAGTAAATTATGAAAAAAAATCTTGCCAATATAATAACCTTAACAAGAATTTTTCTTGTTTTTTTGGTAGCAGGACTTTTGCATTGTACCGACTGCCAATACTCCTATATTTGCGCATTGATTTTAACGATAATTTTAATGTGGTTTGACGGACTTGACGGTTTTGTTGCAAGAAAACTGAATATATCGTCAAAACTCGGTGCTCTTTTGGATATTATGGGCGACAGAATAGTTGAAAATGTCTTTTGGATTACTTTTTGTTCGCTTGGCTGGATAAACGTTTGTGTTCCCATTATCGTTCTTACCAGAGGAATTGTTACCGATTCTTTGCGAACATTAGCTTTCAAGGAAGGATACACGGCATTTGGGAAAACAACAATGATGCAGGGGAAAATTGCAAAATTTATAGTTGCATCAAACTTCTCAAGATTTACATACGCATTGTGCAAAGCGGTTGCATTTTTCTTTATGATTCTCGGAAATTTTCCTCAGGATTTTCCCTCAAGAGGATTTATATTAAAAATTGCAATACTGTGCACAATTATATCCGTAGTATTCTGTGTATTGAGGGGTTTGCCCGTTGTGTTTGAATCAAAAAGATTTTTTAACGGAGATAATGAATAATTGATAAGCATTGTACTTTTTGAACCCGAAATACCGCAAAATACAGGCAACATTGCACGCCTTTGTGCTTGCACGGGCGCTAAACTGTATTTAGCTGGTAAACTCGGATTTACGTTATCCGACAAGTATTTAAAGCGGGCGGGTCTTGATTATTGGGACAAATTAGATATTATTCGCATTGATACACTGGAAGAATTAATACAAAACAACCCTGAGTCAAATTTTTACTATTTTACAACCAAATCAAAAAACATATATACCAAAATTAAGTATAAAGCTAATGACTTTTTTGTTTTCGGCCCCGAGACAAGGGGGCTTGATGAAAAACTGCTTAAAGAAAATTCTAAATTTTGTGCTACAATACCAATGAAAAAGGAAACCAGAAGCCTTAATTTGTCAAATTCCGTTGCAATCGCAGTATATGAAGCCATAAGGCAGTTAGATATCAAATTATAGAGGAGTAAGATGAATCAAAATAACAGTGCTGATATACAAATTTTAAACAGAGAAACAATTTTTAAACTGATGCCTAAACGAGTTCAAAATTCACACAAAGGCACATACGGACATGTTTTAAATGTTGCCGGTTCGTCACAATTTGCGGGTGCGGGTTATTTATCTTCAATTTCATCTCTGAAAGCGGGTGCGGGATATTGCATGCTTGCAAGCTGTAGCGATGTTATTACTTCAATTTCTTCATATTGTCCTGATATAACTTATCTTGATTTAGGTCAATCGGACTGGGGAACTATTCCGAAAGACGCTAGTAAATATTTAAATGCAATGGCTAATTATGATGTAGTTTCAATCGGATGCGGATTAAACACTAAAGGCGGAGTTGAAGATGTTGTATTAAACTTTTTAAAGAAAAATAAAAATTCCTATAATCCGTTCATAATCGATGCGGATGCGCTAAATATAATTTCAGGATGCAAAACATATCATTTTCCGCTTAATTCCATAATCACCCCTCATCCGCTTGAATTATCAAGACTTATGGGTATAGATGTTGAAGAAATTCAATCAAATCGTGCAAAATGGGCTTGGGAAGCCAGCAGAGAATTTGACTGCATTGTTCTGCTTAAAGGACATGAAAGCGTCATAGCCGTACCGAACGGAAAAATTTATATTAATCCCACAGGTAATTCCGCACTATCCAAGGCAGGCACAGGAGATGTTCTGACAGGCATTATTGCGGGATTTTGCGCACAGGGAGTTCCTCTTGAAGGTTCGGCATGTCTTGCCGTATATATTCACGGACTGGCAAGCGAAATAGCTTCACGAAATTTAAGCGAATATTGCGTTTTAGCTTCCGATTTAATTAAATTTCTCCCGCTTGCATTTAAATCCG
>CANQAW010000162.1 GCA_947589525.1 Candidatus Gastranaerophilales bacterium | reverse complement strand
AAATAAATAAAATTATGCTTGAAAGAGAAAAGTACTATAAGCTTGCAAAATTTTCGGTTTTAACCGATTGCAAGTCTGTTGAGAAAGTTTCGACGGAAATTATCATTTTAATTAAGGAATTATAGATAGTGGATAGTATTGAAATATCAAATAAACAGGTTGTATCAAGTAAAATAGTTTTTAATTGCGATATTATTAATCATATTGAAAATTATTTGGATGTTAACAGTTCTTTTTTAATTACAAATGATGTTCTTAAAAACCTTTATCCTCAAATTATTTCCAAATTTAAAAAAGAAAGAGTAACTATTATAAAAGACGGCGAAAAATATAAAAACTTTTCGACGTATAATTATATTTTAGACAGACTCTTAAAAGAAAAAATAGAAAGAAAAGACGTTATTGCTGCGCTTGGCGGGGGTGTAGTCGGTGATTTGGCGGGATTTTGTGCTTCCAGTGTTTTGAGAGGGGTTAATTTTATTCAAATTCCGACAACTCTTCTTGCTATGTGCGACAGCTCGATTGGCGGGAAAACGGGAATTGATACAAAATACGGAAAAAATCTGGCAGGTTCTTTTTACTTTGCAAATCAAGTTTTAATTGATACAAATTTTTTAAACACCCTTAATGATAAGGAATTGAAATGTGGTATGGGTGAAATATTAAAATACGCATTTATCGAAAAGTCTTGCAAATATGACGAATTTTACAATTTGTCGGGTTATTTGGATAAAAATTATAATAATTTAGATATGGATTATCTTGTTCAAATATGCGCAAAATTGAAGGCTTGCGTTGTTTCAAGAGATTTTAAAGAAAGCGGATTGAGAAAAATTTTAAATTTTGGACACACTTTTGCTCATCCTTTAGAACTTTTGTCCAATTATAAATTAATTTCACATGGGCAAGCCGTTGCATACGGCATTAAAATGGCATTTAAAACCGCCCTTTTAAATAAGCTGATAAGTGTTGAATATTATAATTATGCCCTTAATTTAACGGATAAACTTAATTTGTGCAACGCAAAGCTTAATTTTAACAACAGAAAATATAAAAATTTTAAACAAATCATGACAAGGGATAAAAAAGTTCAAAACGGAAAAATTAACTTAGTGCTTCCTGTAGATACTTCTGTTGTTGAGCTTTTTGATAATATTGAAGTGCCTTGTTTTGAAGCTTTTGCGCTTTAGCGTGGTTTCCGAGTCTGTCCATGGTTATTGAAGCTTGTTCGTAGTTATAAGCCATTTCTTCGTAGCTTTCGTTCTTTTTTGCAAATACCGCAAGAGCGTTTTTATATCCGTTTAAAGCTTTATCATTTTCGCCAAGATACTGATAGTTTTGCGCAGTTTGAGAATATGTTTTTGCTATTAAATCGTCATTACGTGTATCTTGCGCAACATCCAATGCAAGATCCTGATACTGCATTGTTTTTTCAAGGTTATATTGTTTTGTATACAAAGAGGCAATTTTTGTTAATACTTGGCTTTGAGCTTTTGTATTTTCCGCTTCTCCGCTATATGCTACAGAGGATAAATAATTGTCTAATGCGGGGTCAAATTCGTTGAATTCATCGTATATTTTGCCGGTCTTATAAAAAGCTTGCGCCTTAAGGTTTAATTCCGTTGCTTTTGTGGCTTCATAATAATCTCTTAAAGCATAATCAACATAATCATACAAATCAAACAATTTTCCTCGTTCAATGTGAAGTGCAGCTTTTATATTTTTATTTGCATTGTCATCATTTGAAATTATGCCGAGAGCTTCGTTTATCAAATTAAGAGCTTTTGTATTGCCTGCGTTTGTTTTTGGCTGAGCTTTAATTTGTGTAAAAATTTCTCTGACTTTTTTGTCGGTTTGATTTATAGCGCCGTATGGAGAATTTTCAATTTCGACTTCTTGAACCTCTTCTTTTAGCGAGCTATCGGTAATTGATAATTCAATTTTATTTTCTATGTCAATATTTTCATTTTCGACTTGCGGGGTTTCTTTATTTTCTTCGTTCTGTTTCTCAATATCTTGGGAAATAACTTCGGGAGTTTGGGCTTTATTTTTTTCTTTATCAATTCTTTCTTGAGCCTTTTGGGGAAAATTAAGCAGAAAATCCGGATTTAGGGAATTCGGGTCTGATTTTAAATTGATATTTTGCATAAATAATGCTTTAATCCAGCCTTCAACTACATTTGAAGGCTTGTTTAAGCTTTTTGCAATAAAATTGTCGGAGATTTTTGAAGCGTTTCTTAAGTTTGAAACTATAATTTCTCTTGATGGTTCGTCTTTTTGCGATTCTTTTTCTACCAAATTAAGGTATGCCGAGACTTCTTCTCTTATATCCTGCGGGGCATTTATTGCTATTATCGTACTTCTGAAATCGGCTAAAACCTGCGAGATGTTAATTTGACCTTTGGAGTAATCTATCGTGACTTTTGTTCCGTTAGGAAAGGTGTCAGAATTTTTTTTCTCTTGTCCGACTTGGGCTTTTGTTTCCTGTGTAGCATCTTTAGGTTGATAATTAGCACTATTTTGTTTTTTATAGTGATTTTGCTGAAAATTTATATTATACGGATAAATTGAATTATACAAAAATCAAACCTCTTTATTTCCCTTTATAATTATAAGAAAAATGACACCTTGTTTAGTCATACAAATAGATTAAAAATGACTTCTTTTATAATAATAATTTAACTTTTTTTTAATAAAAATCAAATTTTTACTCATGTTAGTCATGACAAAATTATTAATATTAGTTAATATTTAAAGATAAATTTTTTATTTTTTATTATAATAATTTTATTAGGATAGGAGTTTTTTATGCCTCAATATGTTTTTAAAATGAAGAAAGGCGAATTAGAGGTTGAATTTTCATCTGACGATGCGGAATTCGTTGAGCAACAGCTTGAAAAATGGAGAGAAGAAATTCTCAAAAATAAGACTCAAAAAGCGGATTAGGAATTAGGGTGTATTACAATTTAAAAATTAATTATAATAAATCTGAGTTTGCTCTTTCATCTCTTGATAAAGACATTATTGAACGTGAGATGGATTTATATTTTGCATTTTTTGCAGATGCGGACGAAAGTTTTATTGAAAAAATAAAAAAGATTGATGTTCATCCAAAAATTAAAAAAATTGATAAAATTATTTCGGATGCGCTAACCAATAAATCGCAAAACAGCGAAAACGAAATTGAAAATATAATTAATAAAATAGACAATATTGAAAATTCGCCCGACGGTTTTTTACAAACTCACGAAACCAATCAAAACGACTTTGAAAATATTGAAATAATTTCGCAAGAAATAAAACCTTATCAAATCGATTCTTTGGATAACTCTTCCGCTGAAAAAAACGATGATTTGGATTTTGAAATTGAAAGCGTGGATATTAAATCCGCAGCTGATACTAATGAAACAAACAAACAGAGCTATGACAGCCAAATAGCGCAAAAGTCTGAAATTAATATTTTGGATTATGATGATAATTCTGATTTTGAGTTTGAAAAAGTTGATGTAAAATCTTCAAAAGATGCAGCTGTGATTGAAAATAATTCTTCGCTTTCCGGACTTGAAGTCATAGATTTTAATTCTTCAAAAGAACATCCGCATAAAAATGAAATATTCATATCGGATATAGATATGAATGATGATGAAAAAAACGATACATCCGTCGTTGATGAGACAAATTCAAAAAACGAAATTTTAATTAAAGAATTTGACATTAATTCGGATAGCGCAGACAGCAAGCTTCGCTTTAACAAAGCCCGCAAAATTGAAAAAATAAACGATAATGAGCCTATTAAAGTATTTGCTACGCTGCAGGATGCTTTAAGGTCAGCACAGATTTCAGATGAGTCCAAAACCGAAACACCTAACGATGAACCGATAATAACCGAAAAAATTGAGCCGATAAATAAATTAGCAGAAGAAAATGCTGTCGAAAGCGATTTTAAAGTTCTCGGTATTGATATAAATAGCGCAAATAACAAAATTGCGGATTTTTCAACTGTTCAAAATGTTGTACAAGATGAAATAAAAAAAGATACATATTTCGTTGATGATACAATACACAAACCCGATGACAAAGAAATAAGCGAAAATATCAACAGAATATTTTCAAACAATGACTCATTAAAAGAACTGGCAGAGCAAATTCAAGAAGAAGCTGATAATCAGGATAATAAAATGATTATCCAGACTCCTACCGAAGCGCAATTGCGTAAATTTGCCGAAGATTTGGATAATGCTTTAACTAAAAGCATTCAGCAGGCAGGTGAACCGCAAG
>CANQAW010000161.1 GCA_947589525.1 Candidatus Gastranaerophilales bacterium | reverse complement strand
GTATAACAATTAATTCCGCCGGCTTTAACGTAGCTACTTTAACGGCAGGACAATTATCTGCTGCAGTTAAAAACCTTGATGATGCTATTACAAACATTACGGAAAGAAAATCTTTGATAGGTTCTGCTGAAAACCGTTTAGCTTCTGCTCTTGAAGCTTTAACTACACAATATGAAAACTTATCAAGTTCTAAATCAGTAATTACGGATGCTGATGTTGCTTCTGAAGCTTCAAGCTTTACACAAAATCAAATTCTGCAGCAAATATCAGTTTCACTGTTGGCTCAAGCTAACCAAGCGCCTTCAGTAGCTCTAAGTTTAATATAGTATTCAAAATCTAACTGGTGATGGCAATACAAGTGGGTTAAACATTTTGTTTAACCCCTTTTTTTAAATTTTTGCAATTAAAAAACCCTTGAAATAAATGACTTTTCAAGGGTTTAAATAAAACATTATTTCAAGATTATTTTGTTGTTAATTTATTAACAGCTTTGGTTAATCTTGATTTTTTTCTGCTTGCGGTATTTTTATGCAAAATGCCTTTTGAAACAGCTTTGTCGCAAAGTTGGTAAACTTTGGATAATAAAGTGTTAAGTTCTTTTTTGTCTTCGCTTTGAGCGCAAGCAAGCACTTTTTTAACCGCAGTTTTGATTGAACTTTTAAAAGCAATGTTTCTTTGTTCGTTTCTTTTTGCAACTAAAATTCTTTTCTTTGCAGATTTAATGTTTGCCATTGTTTTGTCCTTTCTCAAAAATGTATTTTGAGGGGTTTGAGTGAGTAATAATATAATACTTAAAAAGATTTTTTTTTGCAATAATAATTATATGAAAGAAATTTCTTATTTTAAAAGCCCGATAGGGTGCTTAGAAATTGAAGTTGAAGATGATTTTTTAACCTCGATTAAAGTTGTTAAACCCGCAGAAGAACAGGGTTTTAATCTGCCTTTATCAAAAGAAGTTAAAAAACAGCTGGAGCAATATTTTAAAAAAGAAAGAAAAATATTTTCTATTCCTTGTAGGATTAATACTTCACCTTTTTATAAAAAAGTATACGAAAAGCTAATTGAAATTCCTTTCGGCAAAACTGTTTCATATTCTCAACTTGCTCAAATGTGCGATAAT
The DNA here is from genome assembly GCA_947589525.1 of Candidatus Gastranaerophilales bacterium. Taxonomy (GTDB): domain Bacteria; phylum Cyanobacteriota; class Vampirovibrionia; order Gastranaerophilales; family Gastranaerophilaceae; genus RUG14156. The sequence continues at coordinate 3,189 of CANQAW010000161.1, read as the reverse complement.
CCTTGCGCACAAAGAGCAGTCGGAACAGCATGCGCTAAAAATCCGATTATAATTATAATTCCTTGTCACAGAGTTGTTAAAAAATCAGCGGATATAGGAAATTATAATTACGGAAAATCAATAAAAGAAAAATTATTACTTATTGAAAAGTTTTTTGACAAAATCTGAGACTATTGTTATAAGGCTTTTTTTGTCTTCTTTTTTATTATTTTCATCATAAGTTCTTTGCACTAATTCTTTAAAACCTTTCTGAGACCTTTCAAGCGAATCTAAGTCATCGCTGTCAACTTTTCCGTCTATTTTATCTAATTTATCCAGCGTGTAGATATAGCTTGCATATTCTTCGGCAGATATATTTTTTATATTCCCGTCTAAATCAAGGGTTTCAAGTAAATCTTCGCCGTCATACAAAACAAAATCTTCGTATCTGTTTGTATATTTAATTTCATTCATATTTAATTTGCCGTTTGAAGCATAACAGCCATCGTATTTATCAAAAGGCATAGAGTCTTCAATTTCTTTTATTTGAGCTTTTGCATATTCAAGAGCGTCTTCATAGCTTGTTTTTTCACCATTTGAGCTGTATTGAGTTTTCAGTTTATCATCGTCTTTAAATTCATAGCCCATTACTTCATAATAGTCTTTTTTGTCGCTTGCTTCTTTGATGTCATAAGCCGGTTTTAATGCCGTAAATAATTGTGTGGAAAAATCTAATTCCATTGACATAATAATATCCTCTTTAATTAATAAATAACTCTTGATAATTTAATAAAAACATTTTGCGAAAAAAAATTGCGCAAAAAATTTTTTAAATGTTATTATTTTTTAAAAAAAGGAAAAATATGTCAGTTATAAATTGGATAAACACAATAATTGAAGATATTAATACAATTCAGCAAAAAGATGCTGCGGGAAAAAATATTTTTGAAGTTATCTTTTTGTATCAGGGTTTTCATGTGCTTCTTGCACATAGAATTGCGCACAAGCTTTTATATTGGAAAATCCCTTTTATTCCGAGGATGATTTCTCAAATAGCAAGATTTTTAACGGGAATTGAAATTCATCCGGGGGCAAGAATAGGAAAAAGATTTTTTATTGACCATGGCTCGGGCGTTGTTATAGGAGAAACAACCATAATCGGGGATGATGTTTTAATTTATCAGGGTGTAACTTTAGGCGGAACGGGAAAAGAACAGGGAAAACGCCACCCGACATTGGGAAATTTTGTTACAGTGGGCGCAGGCGCTAAGGTTTTAGGAAACATCACAATAGGAGATTACTCTACAATCGGGGCGGGAAGCGTTGTTGTGGATAACGTCGGCGAACATTGTACGGTTGTGGGAGTTCCGGGGCGTGTTATTAAACAAAAGAAATATATAGAAGGGCAATTACAGCATAACAGAATTCCCGACCCCGTTTATTGCGAGCTTAATCGGTTAAAATATGAAGTATTGGAGCTAAAGGAAAAAATTGCCGAATTAGAAAAATCAAAATAGCGCTTTAACTTTTATTTTGGGGTTTTTATTATAATAATCACAATAGTTCGGGCTATCTGTGTCAAAGGCAATTATAACGGGAACTGGAGCAAATTTTGAATTGTCTGATAAAAGAGTATTATTGTATATAAAATCTTTCACTTTACCTTTATAGTTTTTGTTATCTATGGTAATTAAAACGCTTTGCCCTATTTTGATTTTTTTGGTTTGATATTGCTTAATATCTGCCGTTATATAACATTTCTCGGGGATTATTTTAAAAATTACTTTGTCTTTTTCAACAATTTCGCCTAAAGTTATATTCTTATCCGTAATTATTCCGTTAACAGGCGAGATTATTGTTGTGTAGGATAATTCCAGTTTTGCATTTTTCAGTTTTTCATCAAGAGTTTTATTGGTGTTTTGAATTTTGAGCGTTGTTTTTTTAAGGTTATTTTGTGCTTGCATGTAGTTTGTTTTGGCGGTTTCAAGGTTTTTAACGGCGTTATTTAAGTCTTTTTTTGTAACGGAACCGTCTTGATAAGCGTTTTTATAAATTGTATAGTCGTTATTTGCTCTTTCCAAATCTGAAGAAGCTTCTTTTAGTTCTTTATCCGTGCTTTGTTTTAGTTCTTTTTGAGAATTATAAAAATCAATTTGAATTTTATTTAATTTTTCTTCAAGCTCTTTTGTGTCAAGACGGGCTATAATTTCGCCTTGTTTTATTTCTTGGTTGTTTTCAAAGTTTATTTCAATTGCTTTTGCGCTTACTTGTGTTTTGATGTTTTCAATGTCTGCTTTAAGTCGGGCATTTGAAAATGTTTGAAAGGTCAAAATAAAATAAATTGCGCCCGCAACAAAAAGTAACAATATTAAAGATAAAATACTTATTGCCGTTTTTTTCATTTCTTTTCCTTTTAAAGAAAATATTTCCTTTTTTATGTTACCATAATAATTGAGAAAAATAAGGGTGTAATTTTGCAAATATTTGAAAAATTCGTCGGAATTATAGGTATAGTTATTATTTTAGGCATTTGTTACTTAATGTCAAATAACAGAAAAAAGATTAACTATAAAACAGTCGGGGTTGGTTTAGCGCTTCAATTTGCGCTTGCAGTTTTTGTTTTAAAAATTCCTCTGGGAAAAACAATAATTGATATTTTAGCGGGAATAATAAGAAAAATATTAACATTTTCAAATGTCGGGGCGGATTTTGTTTTCGGATTTTTATCAAGTGCGCCCGATAAACTTGATGAGCTTTTCTTTTCGGGAGCAGGGTTTTTGTTCTCGGTTAAATTAATAGCAACTATTATATTTATTCTTGCTATTGTTAATATATTGTATTATTTCGGCATAATGCAGAAAGTTGTCGCATTTTTTGCCAAAATTATGTATAAATTAATGGACGTATCGGGCGCTGAAGCGTTATCTAACGTAGCAAGCGCATTTGTCGGACAGGTTGAAGCGCAGATTATGATAAGACCTTATCTTGATAAAGCGACAAATTCGGAGCTTTTAGCTTCCATGACGGGGTCTATGGCTTGTATTGCAGGCGGAGTTATGGCAATTTATATTGCCATGGGCGTCAGTGCGGAATTTTTGCTGGCAGCGTCCATCATGGCAGCTCCGGGGGCTTTGGTTGTTTCAAAAATTATTTATCCCGAAACAGAAGTTTCGCAAACAAAAGAAACAGTTAAAGTTGAAGTTGTAAGAA
>CANQAW010000160.1 GCA_947589525.1 Candidatus Gastranaerophilales bacterium | reverse complement strand
CATCATTAATGTATGCTCTTATTGTATGGTTTGAAAAATTTTTTTCACCTTTAAGATAGAATTTGAAATCCTCAAGATACTCTTGTTTTTCAGTCATTTTATACGCTTTGTTTTAAAAATCTTATGTCGTTGTTGAAAAATAATCTGATATCGTCGATTGCATATTTCAGCATTGTTAATCTTTCAACTCCCATTCCGAAAGCAAATCCGCTGTAGGTATCAGAATCTATACCCACGGCTTTAAGAACATTAGGATCAACCATACCTGCGCCCAGTATTTCAAGCCAGCCCGAGTTAGAGCATACGGGACAGCCTTTTCCCTGACACATTATACATTGAACGTCAATTTCAACCGAAGGTTCCGTGAAAGGGAAGAAACTGCTTCTGTATCTTGTAGGGCGGGAAGAGCCGAAATATAATCTTATAAATTCGTTTAAAACGCCTTTAAGCTGTGCCATTGTGACATTTTTATCAACATATAAGCCTTCAATTTGATGAAAAAGGTTGTTTTTGCGTGCGCTTACGGATTCATTCCTGTAGACTCTTCCCGGAGAAATAATTTTAATAGGGGGTTTAGAGTTCATCATTTGACGGGCTTGTGCATTTGAAGTTTGACTTCTTAAGACAACATTTTCCATATTTTCGCAGTAAAAAGTATCCTGAACATCTCTTGCAGGGTGTTCTTTAGGCACATTCAGAAGGTCAAAATTATATTTCTCAAGTTCAACTTCGGGAGACAGCTCGGGCTTAATCAGAGAAAAACCAAGATAATTAAATATCTCGACAATTTCATTAACGGTTTGGGTTAAAGGGTGGATATGACCTTGAGGAATATAGTTTCCGTCTAAAGTTATGTCTATTTTTTCGCTTTGCAGTCTTTCATTCAGTTCTTTGGTATAAAAAACCTCATTTTTTTCTTCTATTAATTTTGTAAGTTCGTCGGAAATTTGATTTAATAAAGCGCCGATTTTTGGTCTTTGTTCGGGAGTTAAATCTTTCATTCCTTTTTTTAGGTTATTAAATTCGGAATTTCTTGAAAGAAATTTATTCTTAGCCTCTTCCAGCGTTTTTAAATCCTGTGCTTTATTTATCTCATCAAGTGCCTGTTTTTTAATTTGTATAATTTTGTCTTCCATTTTCGTCTCCTTAACTTCAATAATAGCTTAAAGTTAAAAAATTTAAAACAAAATTATTGTAAATCTTTAAGGTCTTTTACTCTAAGAGCCATATAGGGGTCTTGCTTTCCTTTATCAATTAAGAAAATGATAAATGTTTTATCAAAATCGTAGTGTCTCGGTTTTCTATTCTGAAATGGTATTAACGCACAGGTTTTAGCCATAATTATAGCTTCCGATTTAACGTGGCCGCCGTTTTTATCAAGGGTGAATTGGATTGTTTCAAGAGCGTTTGAGAAAAACATGTCCGTTCCTTTAATTCTCTTGTTGCAAAGCTCGGGGTACTCTCTTTCTTTTTTGAATTTTAAATTGGGAATGGTTAGAGTATCGTCTTTTTGAAATTCTCTTTCGCCTTTAAATTTATGGGTTTTTTTCAACATTGTATTATAGATTTTTTTAAAATCGTCGTTAGAATTTGTTCTGTATAAATAAACAATATCATTTTGAGAAGTGTTTAATTTTACTGCGTAATCGTTTTGGTTGTTGTAAAAAAGAGGAGATACGTTATCGTATAATTTTGATTTCGAATCTTCTTTTATACCAAAGAATTTATATTTTTCTTTTGAATTGTTAAAGGCTCTGTTTTCAAGTTCGTCAAAGGGTTCTAAAAAATCAAAATCCTTCTTTAACATTGCGTAAGCATAGTAGCTTGGCAGAGGTTCTTTTGACCAATCAAAGCGGTCTATGATATCTGAATTTGTGTTGAATTTTTCTTTTAAATCGGATTTAATTTTTTCTTTTGCTTCCGGAGTTTTTTCGCCCCAGCTTGTATAGTAGCTTTCTGGGTTCAGCATATCGGATTTAAATTCTTCTTTGTTTAACCCGATTAATTCTTTTGTGGGTTTTTCGCCGATAAATTCTATTTTGCTTTTGATTATATTATTTTTCATATCGTTAAAGACGAGTTGGAAAGTTCCGACCCAGACTTTATTTTGAGAATTTGACTCAGAAGTAAATAAAGTTAAAATATTAAGCTCATTAGATGTTTTACAATATCCGCATCCGCAGAATAAAAATAGTGATAAAAAAATAATCAGTTTTTTCATTTTTGCCTCTTTAACGCTTGTTACTACTTTAAATTTAAGAGATTATAAGAGTATTGTCAAATGCCTTAAAAAAATTAATGTTTATGATAATATTTTCCTATGAGTGAATTATTAATGCCTGCAGGAAGCATAGAAAAATTAAAATACGCTTATGGTTACGGCGCTGATGCCTGCTATATCGGTTTAGCGGATTTTTCACTCAGAGCGCTTCGCAAAGGTGAACTTATAGATGAAACAAATCTAAAAACAGCGGTTGATATTGCTAATTCTTTATCTAAAAAAGTTTACTGTACTTTTAATATTTTTGCTTATGATTACGATATAGATAAACTAATGTCTTTGATTGATATAATAAAAGATGCTAAGCCTCATGCGCTGATAATTTCCGATATGGGAATTTTAAGGGTGGTAAAAAAATATCTTAAAGATATTGATATCCATATTTCAACACAGGCAAATATTCTAAATTCGCAGGCTGTCAAATTTTATAGAGATTTGGGAGCTAAAAGAGTTGTTCTTGCGCGGGAATTATCAATTGATAAAATTGAAAAAATAAGAAATGAAGTTGCCGATATAGAGCTTGAAATGTTTGTCCACGGTGCGCAATGTATGGCTTATTCGGGAAGATGCATGCTGTCCGATTATATGACGCAAGGCGAAAGACAGGCAAATAAAGGCAATTGCGCTCAATCTTGCCGTTGGAGTTATAAACTTTTGGAAGAAACAAGACCAAATGAATATTTTGAAATAGTTGAAAATAACAAAGGCACTCACATTATGTCCACAAAAGACCTTTGTCTTGTGAAACATATTCAAAAATTAATTGATATCGGAATTGATTCTTTTAAAGTTGAAGGAAGAACAAAAAGCCTTTATTACGTGAGTGCGGTTGCAAAAATATACAGAGAAGTTATCGATAATAAAATAAAGCCCGATGCTGCTTTTGAAGAACTTAAAAAAGTCGGTAATCGAGGATACTGCGAAGGCTTTTTCCTAAATAACAATGACAGCGGTTCGTATTCCTATGACATTTCAAAAGGGCTTGCGGGAAGTGATTTTTTAGCTATTGTTAAAGAAAAGAGAGACGATAATACATATAGAGTTATAATCAAAAACAAAATTAAATTAGAGGATGAAATTGAAGTAATTTCTCCGAATTTTTCTTCTTTTGCACGAGTTAAAAAAATAATTCATGATAAAAAAGGGGAAGTTGAAGTTGCAAATACAAATGATGAAATAAATATTATATTGGAAAATTGCGATAATATTTGGGATAAAGAGGCAAATTTTGCCTTGTTTAGGACAATTTAAAATAAAGGAAAGAGCGAATGTTTTTAAAACCTGATTATAATATAAATTCAATATATGATATTGATATAATAGAGCTTAAAAAAAGAGGTATTCAAGCCTTGTTTTTTGATTTGGATTCTACCGTTATGAAGTCGAAATCAGGAAAGTTTTCCTTTAAAACCCTTCAATTTTTGAAGGAGTTGAGAACAAATTTTAAAATTGCGATTATATCAAACAATACAAATTACGGTTACATTGAAAAGGCAAGAGAACAAACCGATATACCGATTTATTACAAAGCACGCAAACCAAATCCTAAAATTCTTCTGAGAGCCTGCAGGGATTTGAATGTTAATTACGGTAACTGCGCAATGATAGGAGACAGACCCTTAAGCGATATTTTAGCGGGAGTAAATGCAGGCATGATGACAATTCTTGTTGACTCTATTTCCAAAGAGGAAGAAAATATACTTGTCAGATTTGCAAGATTTTTAGAAAGACTGACAATTAAAAAAAATTAATCTTCTTTTTTCAAAACCCATTTAAAAGTTTTAACGGAATTAACCGTGTCTGTTTTTCCGCTTATTTTTACCAAAAATTCTCTTGTTTTTATTTCGCCTGCAGTATTATAAAGCGGAGGGATTTTTTCTAAATCCGAAGGAATAACATTAATCGTAAGCATTTTTTCAATAGGTGAAGCGGTTATTGATTTTATAATTTGCCTTGTATCGGCAGACAATTTGTTAACAAGAACTTCCGTATTAAAACTTCCGATATCACCTAAAACATTTACAATTGAAAC
>CANQAW010000159.1 GCA_947589525.1 Candidatus Gastranaerophilales bacterium | reverse complement strand
GTTTTTTACCTTTTGCCAGCGCTATTTCAACTTTCACATATTGAGAAGAAAAATACATTTGAGTCGGAACTATTGTATATTTTTCTTGTTTTACCTTGTTTAAAATCTTTAAAATTTCTTTTTTGTGAAGCAGGAGTTTTCTGTCTCTTTTGGCTTCATGATTAAAAATATTGCCGAATTCATAAGGAGAAATATGACAATTTATTAAATAAGCTTCAAGATTATCCGTTACTTTAATATAACTGTCTTTTAAATTAACCGACCCTTTTCTCAAGGATTTAATCTCTGTTCCTAAAAGGCAAATGCCTGCTTCAAATTTATCAAACAGCAAAAAATCAAAATAAGCTTTTTTGTTTGAAGCAACAATTTTTTTTGAATTGGTGTCTTTTTTCATAAATTTAGTATAGCTGAATAATAATTTATTTCGCAAGAAAAAAAATATTATGTTAATTTATTAAATTATGTTACAATTCTAATATGAAGAAAAAATTTAATATAGATTTGACGGTTCAAAATAAGTTAATTCTCACAGCCCTGTTAATTTCAACCGTTTTAATCGTATCGATTGCGCTATGGTGCGTAAATCGAATAAAGGTAGAATTAGATGAAAGTTACAGAGATTTCGGTCAGCTTTTGACTAAGTCTCTTGCCATACAAAATTTTGAAATAACTCAAGATAAAGTCAGCGCAACAACTTTGGGTTATATTAAAACTCATGTTAATTCAATTTTATCTTCAACAAACGATATTTCTTATATTACATTTAAAAATAAAGCCGGAAACGTAATTTATACAACAATAGAAAATTATTCAAAACGTGCTAAAAGAGCGGATACAAATATATCTTCTCCGATAGTTGATCAGGGCGGAAAGATTGTAGGCGCAGTTGAAGTCGGTTTATCTGCCGATTTGGCTAAAAACGTTACAATAACAACTAAAAATTCAATTTTAACGGTATTCAGTGCGGTTTGGTTAGTATTCACGCTTGTTATTCTGGCAAATGCGTTTTTAATAAGACGCGAGTTAACTCTTTTACACCATGGTGTTAAAGAAATAGAACAGGGAAAATTCGGAACGGTGCTTGATTATAATCAGGCTTCGGGTGAAATTAAAGAGTTGTTTGATGCTTTTAACGATATGTCAAAAAAACTCCACAATTACGAAGAACAAAATATTGACCAATTGACAATAGAGCGCAATAAGCTTGAAGCGGTATTGATGAGCATCGTTAACGGTGTTGTTGTATGTGATAACTACGATAAAATTACTCTTATCAATTCCTCGGCTCAAAAAATCCTTAACGGTTCAATGGATGAAATTTTAAATTCTTCAATTCAGGATTACTGCGATTCAAGAGGAGAGCTTTGTTTCAGAGAAAAAATTGAAACCTTTAAAAACACTCCCTTAGACATTATCGAAAAGAAACCGCTGGAATATAACATTAACATTGATAATCGTATAATTAAATCGATAATTTCTCCGATGTATTCCAAAATGCACGATTATTTAGGCTACATTATTATATTAATCGATATAACAAAAGAAGCGGAAGTTGACAGACTTAAAAACGATTTTATATCCAATGTGTCGCATGAACTTAGAACGCCTTGCACTATATTAAGTTCTTACGCAGATACCTTGTATAATTTCGGGGACAGCTTCAAATTCGAAGAGCAAAAAGAATTTATCGGAACAATTAATCAGGAAGTCATAAGGCTTAATAAAATGGTTAATGATATTCTTGATTTTTCACGCTTGCAATCGGATACCGAGCTGGAAAAAGAAAAGCAGGATATTTGTCAAACCGTTGATAAAATTGCAAACAGCCATAAGGTTCTTGCAGATGAGAAAAATATTTCAATAACCGTAATAAAACAAGAAAATCTTCCCCTTGTTTCTTACAATTCTCAAAGTATTGAAAGAGTCATGAGCAATTTAATAACAAATGCTATTAAATATTCTCCTAACGATTCACGAGTTAAAATAAGAATTGAAATGGCTCGTGACCCCAAATATATTGAAGTAGCGGTAGTGGATAACGGAATAGGAATTGCTCCCGAACATCAAAAAATGATTTTTGAAAGATTTTACAGAATTGAAAATCAGGTTCATACAATTAAAGGAACGGGATTGGGATTATATTTGGTAAAGGTTGCTATTGAAAAACATCACCAAGGTAAAGTTTTTGTTGATTCCGCATTAAATCAAGGCTCTACTTTCGGCTTCTGGCTTCCTTTGGATGAGGCTGATATTATTCAAAAAGATGAAACAAAGCAGTCCTTGGGAGACGCCATACCGAAAGACAGCGAAAAATATGAAGAATATAAAATAGAAAAAATAGAAGATTATTCCAAAAAGGAAAATTTTGACGCCGAGTTTGTCGGTGTTCAAGCTTCCGCAAATGATATTTTATCTCCCGATGATTGGGAAATATCCTTTGAAGTAAGAGATAATTAAAGCTCTATTAAGACATCTTGAGGATATACTTCATTTATTAAATCATTTGTTGTGTCTATGATACAGAAAAGTACATCTTCTTTTGCTTTTATTTCTAAGTCGCAAAAGCCTATTTTAACTTCAATTGTGTCGTTGAATACAATTTTTGAGGCTTTTGGAAGCACCTGCTTGTAAAGAGAATATTTGATTGCTTTATTTATACTCAAATTTGACGTGTTATTTTTGTCAAAAGAAAATTTTGCTTCATGGGAATATTGGTTTTTTAAAATAGGATAAATATTTTCATTTCTGTTCACTAGTCTTATCGGAGAATAATGCAGTGCATTTTTGTGCATAAAGTATATTGCAATTCTGTTTCTTAAATTTTCATTATCAAGTCTTGCGGAATTTTTGTTTATTTCAAATCTGAAATATAAATTGTCATTGTCGCATCCGAAATGTATATTTTTAATTAAATGCACAAGATTGGATGTCGGATTATCGGGATTAAAAATATAGCCTGCATTTTGCCATTGGTCTATGTCTGATATTTTAGCGCTCATGTCGGGAGTTATTTTATCTATGGGATTTCTAAGCGCTCTGTTCGGATTTCCGGTTAACGGAATTGTTAAATATTTGGGTGTTTCAAGCTCAAGTATGCTGTAAACATTTGAAAGATGCTGTCTGAAAAGATAGTCAAAAATGCCGTCGGACTTTGACTCGTTTGGCTCACCATACCACCAGTACCAGTCCGAACCTTCCGCAAGAAGTATTTCTCTCTTGGCTTCAAATATTTTCTTTTCAAACTGTTCTTTTTCTTTTTCATCTTTTATCTTTTTTGTTTGATTTTTTTTGAAGTTTTCAAAATCATCTTTAACGCTTGATAAGTACAGCCATGCAACATTTTTAGTCGGTTCGCCTATCCATAAATCAAAATTTCTTTTAATCCATGAGCCTGATTTTAGATTTTCAAGAGTTTGACCTTTATTATTTTCTATGAAATCATTAACAAGAACCGTATTTAGCGTTTCATCGTCGCAAATTAATCCGTATAGTGTGTCCAAAAAATCATTTCCGTCCTCGCTGTATGTTTCCCAGCAGTTCTCTCCGTCAAGCGCTATTGTTAAAATGTGGTTTTTTACGGGGGAATTTTCAAGTTTTGACTGTATGATTTTAATTTTATCATACATGTCATTGCCTGCCACTTTTGAATCGTAATTCCCGTAGACGAAATTCAGCAGATTGGCGAAAAATGAGTCTGAAAATAAGATATTCAAAGGATATTTTGATTTTGTTTTGTAGTTGATATTTAAATCAAACGGATTTTCCAGATTTCCTTCAAAATCTCTGATAAACTCTTTTTTAATTGTTTTAGACAAAATTCCTTCATCTAAAACCGTCCATTTTATACCCATTTTGGAGAGCATTTCGGCGCTTTTTGGGCAGACGCACTGCTCGGAAAGCCATAAACCGTTTGGGCTTCTGTCAAAAAATTCTTTATATTTCTCTATTGCTTCTTCAATTTGAATTTGCGCATCTTCGGAATTTTTAAAACTGCTCGGCAGATTTTCATAATCTTTTATTTCCTTGTTTTTGAAGTCAATCAACAAAGGAATTAAGGGGTGATAATAGGGGCTTATTGAAATTTCTATTTTACCTTCGTCCTGATATTGTTTATATTCTTTTAAAATTCTTTTAATTATATCAAGTTGAATTTTATAAATTTCGTTTCTGTCTTCTAAAGTATAATTTTTTTCTTTTTCATAGAGTGCTTTTAATTTTTCATTATCTTTTAAAAACATCGGATCAATCCATAACAGATTGAAATTTGCCATTATGTCGGCATATTCCTGCAAAGTGAACATATCGACATTTAATTCTTTTGCATTTGCACGT
>CANQAW010000158.1 GCA_947589525.1 Candidatus Gastranaerophilales bacterium | reverse complement strand
ATTTTATAATTTTATATGAAGATATCGCAACTTCCGATTTAGCAATAAAACTGTGCGACAGAAATTTCGGCATAGGTGCTGACGGTTTGTTTTGTCCGACCTCTTCAAACAATGCCGACATAGGCTGGAAGTTTTTTAATTCGGACGGTACGATTGCGCAAATGTGCGGAAACGGCATCAGATGTTTTGCAAGGTTTATTAGAGAAAACGGTTATATAACAAAAGATAAATTCACAATCGAAACCCTTGCGGGTATTAAAGTTGTTAAACTATCGGATGATGAGAATGTTCTTGTTGATATGGGCGAACCGATTTTTGAAGCTTCAAAAATACCCGTCAATGTTGCAGACCCTTCGTCTTTTGAAATTGCAGGTTTTAGCGCAACGGCAGTTTCAATGGGAAATCCTCACTGCGTTATATACTGTGATGAGGATTCAAAAACTCTTGCTAATGCTTACGGTGCAACAATTGAAACTGACCCTTTGTTCCCCGAAAAAACAAATGTCGAATTTGTAAATGTTATATCGGTTAACAGAATTAAAATGAACGTATGGGAAAGAGGATGCGGAATTACTCTTGCCTGCGGGACGGGTGCTTGTGCAAGTGTTGTAGCAGGCTACAGGCGAAACCTTATTAACAGAATTTGTGATGTTGTTTTGTCGGGCGGTGTATTAAACATTGATTATCGGGAAAATAACAGAGTTTATATGTCAGGACCCGCTAAAAAAGTATTTTCGGGCATTGTATAAAATTTGGCAACAAAAATTAAAAAATTCTTGTTTGCAAATCCTGTTTATGTTAGTATTTTTTCATATTATAATCACCAAAGGAGAAAAAATGAAAAAATACGATTTATTTACCATAATTAAACCAAATTTGGATACGGACGAAGCTGATAAAGTGGTTGCTCGTGTAGAAGAAATTGTTAAAAATTTGGGCGGAAGTGTTCAAAATTGCGAAAAAATGGGAAGAAAAAAACTTTCTTACGAAATCGCAGGTTTTCTTGACGGATTTATGGTTAATCAAGTTATTTCAATTTCGGGCGACAAAGTTGCCGAATTAAAAAGACAAATTAAACTTACAGATTCAATTATTCGTTCAATGTTTACAACAAAGGAATGTGCTTAAATGACTCTTGCAAAAGCTTTTGTAACAGGAATTGTTACCAAAACACCCGAAAAAAGATTTACGCAAAATGACACTGCCGTAGTTGGTTTTAGTGTTGATATTGACAAAAACAACCCTACATTAGTCAGAGTTGTTGCCTATGGTCAATTGGCGGAAAGAATTTCTTCAACGGTGGCTCAAAATGATATGGTGGCTGTTGAAGGAAGATTGCAAATTAATTCATATAAACTTCCTAACGGCAACGATAAAAGAGTTTATGAAATTAATGCTTCCGCCGTTGAAAAAATCAGCGCTTCAAATCCTATTGATTCAACTTCTTCTCAAAGCGAAAACATTGTTTCTTTTGAGCAGGAAAACACCGCGCAAGATTTAATTGATGAAGACGAAATACCGTTTTAAACATATACAGGTCGTTTAACTAGAAAAGGAAATTTATTAAAATGGCAAAAGATTTAAAAGATTTGAAAAAAAAGAAAAATTGCGCATTTTGCAATGATAAAATTGATAATTTAGACTATAAAGATGTTTCTAAATTAAAAAGATTTTTATCGGAAGCAGGCAAAATTCTTCCGAGAAGAATAACCGGCACTTGTGCAAAACACCAAAGAGTTCTTTCAAATGCCGTTAAAAAAGCAAGAGAAGCAGGATTACTTGCTTACGTATTTGAAAACTAAAAATATTGTGCATGATTTAAAAAAGCGTTTCTTTTTTAGGAAACGCTTTTTTTATTGATATGCGGTATATTTTCATTTGCAGTTATTGTAATTACCTCTGCGGGTATAAAGTTTTCTTTATCCTCTAAAAAGCTTTCTTTTAAGCTTTCTTTTCTTTCCAGTATTGTGCTTCTTGCATCGCATTTCCAGCCTAAATTTCTCAATTGTTCATCGGGCATTTTTCTATATATACTGTTTATTCTTGTTATGACATCATCTAATGTCATATCTGAATATAAGTGCCCATACATTTGCGGAATTTCATTGTTTTTTGGATTGAATACATAATTAAGAGCGAGCGCTATATCTGTTCTGTGTAATCCTTGTGCGCATGATATATAACATCTTCCTTTGTTGAGCAAATCAAACATGGGCATGAAATTTTTTATTATTACTCTGTCATCAATTTCATTTGAATCAATCGGGAAGTTGTAGTAGCCTAAACCTGCTTCTAAACACATAAGAGGATATTTTTCGCTTGTGTATTTATCTCTTAAATCAATTACGTTTTCAATGCCGTATTCTTTTATTTTTCTTATTGCCCAACGATTTTTTTTAGACGATAAAGTTTCACCTCGAACATTATTATTGGCGATGATTTTTATATTCGGTATCTGCAATTGTTCAATTTGCTCGTTTTTTATAGGATAGTTTACTTTATTGTAACAGATTGGTGTTTGCAGATAATATGACAAAATTTTACTGAGTTTTTCTTCTTTTTCATCTTCACCAGATGTGGTCTTGTGTTTTTCATAATCTATTGTTTTTCTAAATCCAAACGAGATATTTTTTGCTGAAATGTTCTTAATTTTCATACTTTACCTGTTGTACGTGTATATTTTTTCTAATCTTTGCTTTGTTTCCTTATTATATTGCTCTATGTTATTCCAACCCCACGTTTTAACAATTTCGGGGTGATTTGATACATATTTGTTTATTTTTATTACAATCGGCGTTACGTCTGTGTCATGATTTAGCGTCATTAACCATTTCAGGTCGGGAACGTTTTTTGCTTTTTGGTTGCAGGCATAGTTAATGCCCAGTGCTAAATCAGTTCTTGATTCGCCGTTGCTGCAACCTATAAAAAAGTTGCCTTTGTTAATTAAATTGAAAAATTTAGTTAATTTGTTACAGTATTCTTCATTACAAGAGATTATAGCAGATTGTACCGGAAAATTAAAATATTCAATGTCGTAATCTGATGTCATTTCGATTATCGCTTTCGGACATGTTTCGCTTTCTCGTAAATCAATAATGGTTTCAATTCCTTCGGATTTTAATATTTGTAAAACTTTTTCGGGACATTTTTTCTTGCTTAAAGGAAACTTACCCCTTACCCCGTTGCTGTCAGGACTATCTGCTATGCTATTAAACACGTTTATTTTATTTTGTGTTTTCGGCTGAATGTAGGTTTTATTTTTTAATCTTATATATTTTTTATTTATATCAGATTCGGGTACGGTTTCAATTTCGGGTTCGGATTTGTAATTATTATATTGAAGGCATAACAAATCGCCTTCACGGGTTCCTTCAAGTATTCTAAGATACGCTCTCTGTCTATCTTTCTCTGATTCGTCAAATCCATCAAACCCAACTACAAATTCGTCTTGCGGTAGACTGTCTTGTATATAATAGGGTAATCTTCTGAGATCTGTTACTACTGTGTTATTTTTCTTTATCATGTCAAGAATAGATATAGGACTTATTTTCATCTGCTTTTCCTTATAATGCTTCTAAAATAATATTTTGTTGTATTTGTGGGTTAATTTGTTAAGTTTTGTAAATAAAATTAAAAAAATGGCAATTATATATTTTACATATACTTTATATATATGTAAGAAGTTTTTCCTTCAACACTACACTACACACTAACCTTTTACACGAGAATCAAGCAAAAAAAGATTCAATCCTCTATAAAATAGAGGATTTTTTTTGCGTTAATTAAAACTATCCTCGTCTGACAATTGTGGATAACGGTTCTCCATAACTGTCAAAATGACCCGATGTTTCTTCGATTGTATACGAAATGGTTTCATCTTTTGCTTTAAGTTCATTTGCGAGCTTAACGGCTTCATTTATATTGCTAAATTCGCCTACCAAATCGGGGTTATATGAATTTTGTTTTTTTACATATACGTTGTACATATTCCGCCTTATTTTCTCATAGCTTTTTAAGTTTAATACAGACAAACTTTCCGGTCAATAAGATTGTTGTATATAAAAACGTATTGTTTTATTCAAAATATGTTTAAGTTCATAAAACTCTTACGGGGTTAAAAAAAGAACCCTTGTCAGGTTCTTTTAAATATATGGGCCCCGATACCTAAATCGCTTGCGAGCATTGCTGCGAGCAATTGCGAGAGAGGTATGCCCGAAGGGCTGAGACGTAGTCTCGAAGGATAAAAAAAGAACCTTTGTCAGGTTCTTTTAAATATATGGGCCCCGAGAGACTCGAACTCTCACACCGAAGGCGCCAGATCCTAAATCTGGTGCGTCTACCAATTTCGC
>CANQAW010000157.1 GCA_947589525.1 Candidatus Gastranaerophilales bacterium | reverse complement strand
ACCCCCCCCCAAAAAAAAAACCTTTCCGCTTATGCGGTCATTGAAAACCATGGATTGAAATTTTAAATAATTTTCGGAAGAAAATCTGACCTTATTCATCTTTACTCCCTGAATACTTATTTATAATTGAAGCAATATATTTCATATCGGATATGGAATATCTCTGGTCAATCATTAAAGAAATTATATTATTATTCAAATAAAAATCCAAGTCTTTATTTATATTTTTAGGCGCAACCCAATGAATTGCGCAGAAAATATTATATTTAAAAAGATATTTGCGAAATTCATCTCGATTTTTAATCAAAATAGGATATTGAAGATAAGTTTGCCCCTTTTTATATTCGATTAATTTTGTAATAAGAGGATTTTTGATTTCTTCTTGCAAAGTTAGAAAATTTTCTTTTCTTTTTTCAATCATTTTTAAATAATCAAATTTTTCAATTATTTCTTTGGAATAATCGCTCATTGAATAAGGAAAATAATCATTTTCAAGCATTTTTTCGGCTATACAAAAATATTCAAGGTAACTTTCGTCTTTTGTTTGATTTTTAATTGCGCAAGATTTTAATTGCTGCGCTTTTTTTCTGCAATTTAGAAAATTTTCGTTAATTTTAGAATTTAATTTTATATCAATATCTTTATTTGAATATAAAATTCCGCCTTCGGGAACAAAAAACCATTTTCTCAAACTTGAAATACAATAATCCCCGATAGTAACAGCGCTTGAAAATATCGAATGCGTAGTATCTTCAATAATTATAGAGTTATTTTGAATTGATAAATCTTTAATTTTATCTAAAATTTCTTGTTCTTGAATTTTACCGAAATAATGCATCAGAAAAATTGCGCTATTCGGTTTTAAATTGTTTTTAAAACTATCTAAATCTATTGTTAAATCAGGGTTAATTTTATAAAAAGAAATTTCTGTATTTAAGGCTCTAAAAGCGCAAATCACGCTATCGCAGATAAATAAAGGTAAAATCGCGCTTTTTATTTTTAAATATTTTAATAATGTATATAAAGCGCTTCTTGCGCAAGAAAAATATATTAAACTTCTAATCCCCCCCCCCTGAGCTATTTTAAAGGGGAAATTTTTTACAAGAAAACTTTCATCAAATTCAAAATCACCGCCAAATTTCTTATTGATTAATATCATAAAAATCCTTTTTAACGCTAAGGGGATTTTTAAGAGCTTCTTTTAATATTTTTATAATATGAGAAGAAGTTTTTCCGTCTCCGAAAGGATTTTTTACTTGGCTTGTCAGCTTCTTAAATTCCTCACTCCGTGCTTTTTCAAAAGCTTTAATAATGTTTTCTTTTTTAGTATCGCAGGAAATTATGTTTTGAGCCAAAATTCTACCTTTTTGCCTGTCGCCGATATTTACAACGGGAATTTTCATAGCCGGACCCTCGGTAATTCCCGAAGAAGAATTTCCAATCATCATTTCGCTGTATTTTAAAGATGACAAGTATTTTTTCAAGCCTAAAGACGGAACTACGATAAAATTCGCTCTTTTTTGCGCTTCGCTTCGCCAAATTTCATTTATACGACTTCCGCCGTGGTCAGCATTTGATAATGTTATAACGTAATAATAACCGCTAAATTCATCCATTGCGCCGATTAGTTCATAAAGCTCTTCTTCAAAAGCTTCGCCTTCTAAAGTTGCAGGGTGAAAAGTAACAGTGCAATACTTTTTATCTAAAGGAATATTTAATTGCTTCTTAAATTCAGCTTCACTTAAAAGCTCTGTATTAAGAACATTTTCAATCCCGAAAGACCCGACATTAAACACGGTATCCGGATGTTCTCCAAGCTGAATTGTTCTTTTTCGATATGCCTCGCATCCTGCAAATTTAAGAACCGCCATTTTTGTAATTGAATGACGATATATTTCATCAATAGCGCCTGAGGTTGTCGAGCCCGAAAAAAGATGAGCGATAGGTATTAATAGCGTTGAAGCGGAAATTGCCGCGGCAAAAATTTCATATCTGTCCCCAATCGCAATAAAAAGGTCGGGGCGGTTTTTTGAAAAATAATCCGTAAAAGAAGCAATTATTTCGCTGATTTGAAGCGCAATCCCTCTTTGAGAATTATCATTTATGTTTTTTACGGGAATGCGATTTGTGATTTTTATTCCCGATTTTTCGATTTCATCCACCGTTCCTTCGCTGCCTTCTTTTAAATGCGACGCCGTTACAACAAAATCAAGGTCGAAAAAATCATCTTGCTGTAATTTTTTTAAAAGAGGGTATAATAAACCAAATTCAGCTCTTGAACCTGATACAACGCAGACTTTTTTCTTCATATTAATTCGTCCTCGCCATAATCTCTTTGAGCTTTTGTTCCCAAAACTTCAAACCATTTCATTGCTGAAATGCCGTTTCCGGGGCGGCGGGTTGTGATATTATCTTCGGTTAAAATTTCGCCTTTTTTAATATCTCTTTTAGCAACGATTGATTTTCTTGCAACAATTATATTATCTCTTTCATCTTCAGAGCATTTTTTAACTCCGTCGCCCAGAGCAATTTCGATATTTCTAATTGCTCTTACCATTTGTTTAAGTTCTTCGGGTTCAACAGAAGCCTTATGGTCGGGGCCTTTTAGGGTCCTATCCAGCGTAAAATGTTTTTCAATTACACTTGCACCAAGCGCAACGGAAGCAATCGGAACTTCAATACCCATGGAATGGTCAGACATGCCGACAGGAAGATTAAAAGCGTCTTTTAAAGTTAACATGGCTCTTATATTAACATCTTTCATTTGTGTAGGATAATCCGTGTGGCATTGTAAAAGCGTAATATCAGACGTTCCGTTTGATTTTAAAATGTTAATTGCTTCTTTAATTTCATCCATTTCAGCCATTCCTGTCGACATTACAACAGGTTTTTTTGTTTGGGCGATTTTGATTAAATAAGGAAGATTTGTAATTTCACCTGATGGAATTTTCCAAAAAGGCAAATTCAAACTATCCAAAAATTCAACGCTTGTAATATCAAAAGGAGTTGAAAGATAAGGAATGCCGACTTTTTTACAATATTCGTATAATTCTTTATGCTGTTCAAATTCCAAATGAAATTGTTTACACATCTCAACTTGAGAACCCTCGCCCGTTTCTCGAATTTGATATTTTGCTTTTGGGGCATATTTTGATGTGTCGTCAAATCCCGTTTGAAATTTTACAATATCTGCACCTGCTTCTTTTGCTTTAACAATTAATTCTTTTGCAAGGTTCATATCCCCGTTATGATTTACGCCTGCTTCGGCTATAATTAATGTTTTCATTATTCTTTTCCTCTTAATTCTAAAAATCTGTTTACTTTCATTTCTTCCTTAAAATCTTCAAAAAGTTTTACAATATCGTATTTTGGTTCATAGCCGAGTTCATCTTTAGCGTTTTGTATATCCATAACAATTCCGCCCTCGCCTTTTGGTTTATCCCTTAAAACCACGATTTCGGAAGGATTATCAGGAGGAGAAAATACTTTAATAATTGCTTGCATTTGCTCCATTAAAGATACCTGAAATCCCGAAGAACCGTTATAAAATCCTTTTTCAAGAGTTTGATTTTCAATTGCTTTGCAATACATTTGAGATAAATCATAAACATGGGTCATATCTTTTTTATAATCGGGATTACCCCAAATTTCCAAAGGTTTTGAGTTAATTGCATTATTTATTAATTTATAAATAGGTCTTATTTGTCTTACTCCTTCAAAAGTAAAGTATTGATTTGGAGAATAAGAATAAATAGAAGGCATTCTGAAGATAAATTTCTTTAAGCCGTACTGTTGATGATAATGCTCCATAAGTTCAAGAGCGGTATTTTTGCAAATTACATAAAACGCATGGTCGCCCGTGTAGCTGTAATTTTGAGCTATATCGGGAGTAATCATTTTATCTCTGGGGTATTCCCAAATATCAAAACAGGTATGAGCGTATAAAAGTTTTTCAACTTTCGTTTTTCTGCAATATTCTAAAACATTATACGTACCTTGAACAACAGAATCTAAATACAGTTGACCGTCAAATTTTTCCGTATAAATCGGAACTTGTGAAGCAACATCAACAATTGCATAAACGTCTTTTGTCGGAAGTTTTTCAAATTCTTCTTTTTTTGATATATCAACGCTGATATAATCAACGCCCATTTGTTTGAAAACATCGGCCTTTTTTCTTCTTCCCGAAGCAACTATTTCAAATTTTCCTTTAAAATAATCAATGGCGTATTTTGTAAAATAAGAACCGATATTACCCGTCGCACCTAACACAATAATTTTTTTCATAAGAAACTCCCATAATCTGACAAACTAAGTCTAACATAAATTTAAAGGCTGTAGCAACTTTGTAAAAGTTGCTTTGTTCTTTGCCG
>CANQAW010000156.1 GCA_947589525.1 Candidatus Gastranaerophilales bacterium | reverse complement strand
GGAAGACGAAAATTCCCAAAAATAGCGAATGTTACGCTATGTTAAGGAAGTGTAGGTAAAATTGTATGTAAATCCCTATACTTTTATGCGGTTTACTTGGCTTTATACTGCTTATTGCGTATAAGTTTGATTTTTTAAAAATCGTGCAATATAATATTTCTATGCTTGAAAAAATTGATATTCATGTTATTGACCATTGTAATTTGAATTGCAGAAGCTGTACGCATTTTTCTCCTCTTGCCGAACCTTTTTTTCTGGATATAGATGAATTTGAAAGAGATTTAACCAGATTTTCGCAATTGAGCGGAGCTGAGCTTGGCTCACTATTTTTGCTTGGCGGAGAGCCTTTATTGCATAACGAATTGATAGACTTTTTCCCAATAGCAAGAAAGCTTCTTCCCAATACAAGAATTATTATTATTACAAACGGAATTTTGCTTCCTAAGCAGGAAGACAGGTTTTGGAAAGCATGCCGGCGCTACAATATACAAATTTGGATTTCAATTTATGATGTAATAAATTACGATGAAATAAAGAAAAAAGCCGATAAATTTAATGTTAAATTATTATATACGTCATTCAGAAAAAATGATGACGGCTCTAAAGTATGGTGGAAATTTAAACTTGACCCTGACGGAAATAATCATTGGGTTGAGTCCTTTGAAAAGTGCGGAAATAAAAACTGCGTAACTTTAAAACACGGAAAGCTCTATACTTGTTGTACCATTGCGCACATCGAGCATTTCAATAAATATTTTAATGCTAATTTACAAGTCAGCGAGTTTGATTATATTGATATTTATAAAGTAAACTCTTATCAGGCTATTTTGGATGTTATGGTTAAACCTGCGCCGTTTTGCAGGTATTGTACGGGGCAAGTTGAAACAGGCTTGTGGAGTGTTTCAAAAAAAGATATTAATGAGTGGATTTAATAAAGCGGTATAGCTAATTAATAAAGAAATAAATAAAATTTGCGTTTTTGCAGGCTCTTGCAACAAGATAGATAAAAGTTTTTTTAATCTTGCTTATAATTTAGGCAGAGAAATTGCATTAAACGGATATGACATTGTATACGGCGGTTCTAATCTGGGCTTGATGGGCGAGGTAACATCCTCGGCACGCCTAAACGGTTCTGAAATAATCGGTGTAATGCCCGAAAAGCTTTACAATCTCGGTATTCACCCCGGTGAATGCACTAAATTTATTTTGACCAAAGGGATGAGAGAAAGAAAAGAAAAAATGGACAATCTTTCTCAAGCGGTAATTGCGCTTCCCGGCGGATTTGGCACTTTAGAAGAGTTAAGCGAGATGATTGTTCAAAAACAGTTGGGATATTCAAATAAACCAATTGTTATTTTAAACTTAAACGGTTATTATGACTGTCTAATTGATTTTTTTAATAATATCATTCGTCAGAATTTTGCGCCTGCCGAAACTTCTGAAATATATTTTGAAACTCAAAGTGAAAAAACCGCTATAGAATATATTAATAACTACGTATTTGAAAAAAAGGAATATTTAAGTAAAAAAATTCCACTAAAAGAATGAAATTAGACCTTTGGATTAATTACATTCATAAAAAATATAGTAGAATAATTTATAGGGGATAGAATATTTTAAGGACGTATGTTAAACAACATTCAAAATGATTTAATTTCTGACATTGCCAATACTTCACTCGGAGGGATTTCGGGTCTTGGTTCGGGTTATAAAACCGAGTCTGATAAGAATTACTTTGTTGACCAGTCCGATATTTCAAGCGAAGCTTATAATAAATATTTAAGAGAAGAAGATATTAAAAATTTTTCCCGTATTTTGACGCAGGTTGATGAAAATGAAGCAACCGAGAGGGTTCTTAATGAAGTATTTTCTCAAAAATATTCAATAGACGACGACGCTTTTTTAGGCGAACTTTTGACTAATGAAGAATTTTTAAATGATATAATGAAATAAATTTTATTATGTTTAAAAATTTAAAAAAGTTCTTTTATTTAAAAATTTTAAAAAAGCGTTATTTCAGGCTCGGAAAGTGCGTTTGCTGCGGGTGCTGCTGTGAAAATATTTATATTCGTCATAAAAATAAAGTAATTCAAACGCAAGAAGAATTTGACGAAATTAAAAAGTCTGACGACTATTCTTTTTATAAACATATAACGGTTGTCGATAAAGATGATTTCGGGTTGGTTTTTGAATGTAATAAATTTGATAAAGAAAAAAGATTGTGCACAGACCACAAAAACAGGCCCTCGATTTGCGTTAATTACCCGAGCGAAGAAATATTTTCCTTCGGAGCTCAGCTTCAGGATTGCTGCGGTTATTCCTTTGAGCCTGTTGAGAAATTTGATGAAGTTTTTAAAAAAATTTCCAAAAGAAAACCTAAAAATTTTGATACGGTATAATGCAACTTTATAATTTGTCACATTTTGACTTTTTGATATGTATTTTTATATTATAATTTTAATATTACTTGGTGAGGATATTATATGACTTTAACCGATTGGTTTAACAAGAGAAAAACCCAGCAGCTGCTTGCTCGTGATAACGATGTTCATATAGATGATTCAATAGGAAAACTTTGGACTCTTTGCTATAATTGCGCTTCACAATTGCCCAAAAAGGACTTGGAAAACAATCTTATGGTTTGTCCCAATTGTGATTATCACTTTAGAATCGGTGCAAGAAAAAGAATTGAATTAATTGCGGATGAAAATTCTTTTGTTGAAATGTATGACGATATTGTTCCATGCGACCCTTTGGAATTTTTTGATACTCAAAGCTACAAAATGCGTCAAGAACAGGCAAAATCGAAATCGGGTCTTGATGATGCAGTTGTAGTCGGAACTTGCAAACTGGATGGTTTAAAAACCGTAATTGCCGTTATGGATTTTGATTATATGGGCGGTTCCATGGGTTCTGTCGTCGGCGAAAAAATTACAAGAATACTTGAATATGCTCTTGAGCACAAGCTTCCTTCCGTTGTGTTTACCTCATCAGGCGGAGCAAGAATGCAAGAAAGCGCTCTTAGTTTAATGCAAATGGCAAAAACAAGCTGTGTTGTCGCCAAATTGAACGAAGCGAAACTTCTTTATATTACCGTTCTGTGTGAACCGACTTTCGGCGGTGTTACTGCTTCCTTCGGTACTATCGGCGATATCATAATTGCCGAAAAAGGTGCTCGTATTGGTTTTGCAGGTCGCAGAGTAATTGAACAAACAATAAGACAGAAGCTTCCCGCCGATTTTCAGACTGCGGAATATCTTTTAAAATACGGTCAGATAGATTTTATAGTTGAGCGTAAAGATATGAAAGAGAAATTATCCAAATTGATTAAACTGCATACCCGAAAATAAGGATATTTTAATGAGCGACAAAAAAATACAAATATTAGAATTTGAAAAACCGATATATAAAATTCAAGACAAAATCGAAGAACTTAAAAAAACAAGTCAGGACACCAATATTGACTATAATGACGAGATTAAGAAATTGGAAGAACAAACAAAAGTGTATAAAAAAGAACTGTATGAAAAATTAGAACCTTACCAAAAGCTTCAAATCGCACGTCATCCTCAAAGACCTAATTTTATGGATTATGTGAATTTGATGTGTGAAGATTTTATAGAGCTTCACGGAGACAGACACGGCTTTGACGACAAAGCCATTGCGGGCGGTGTTGCTTCTATTGATGGACACAATGTAATGCTTATAGGAACAATGAAAGGAAAATCAACCAAAGAGAATTTGGAGTGTAATTTTGGAATGCCCCAGCCTCAAGGCTACAGAAAAGCGCTGAGACTTTTTGAACATGCCAATCGTTTTTCTTTACCTATTATAACTTTGGTGGATACAATGGGTGCTTACCCCGGTATGATGGCGGAAGAAACGGGGCAAGGCGAGGCTATTGCCGTAAATTTGCGTGAAATGGCAAAAATGGATGTTCCGATAATTGCCGTTATAACTGGCGAAGGATGCTCGGGCGGTGCTTTGGGTCTTGCCGTTGCAAATAAGGTTATGATATTGGAGCATGCTTATTATACCGTAATTTCTCCCGAGGGTTGTGCGTCCATTCTTTGGAAAGATGCTTCAATGGCTCGGGTTGCAACTGATGCACTTAAAATTACGGGAGAAGATTTATTAAGATTTAAAATTGTCGACGAAGTTATTAAAGAGCCTGTCGGCGGTGCGCATTACGATATAGAACTTATGGCTTCCAATTTAAAAACCGCTCTTTTAAAATCTTTGGATGAATTTAAACACATGAAACCAAACGAGCTTCGTGAGCATCGATACTCAAAATTCAGGGCAATGGGAGTTTTTGCACAAAAATAAAAACATACATCAGATGGGTAGAAAATGATTTCAAATTTAAAAAAAATATTATTATTTCTTGGCGTATATTGTTTTTCGACAATATCATCACATGGGGCGTTAAGTTTTCCCAATGTTAATATTT
>CANQAW010000155.1 GCA_947589525.1 Candidatus Gastranaerophilales bacterium | reverse complement strand
TGCCCTTGTTCTGTAACCGTATAAATCAACATTGTTTAATATTGTCGTATTGGTGTTTCTCATATCAAAAGCAATGTCGCCGTATAATTTGTAGTTTTCGGTTTTAATAAGTCTTCTTGATAAGTCAACATAAAAGCTGTGAGATTTACCTTTGACATTCATATCTTTTGCAGGGCCTTTATCAAGAGTTGTACCTGAATATGAATATCCTAAGTTTAATTTTGTTTCGTGGCGTCCTATAGGTACCGAATAAAATACCCCTTGACCTATTGAGCTTCTGGCAAGTGAAGTCGTTGACAAGATTTGATCGCCAAATCCGGTTAAGTTGGACATACCTGCGAATATAACAAAACGATTTAAACCGACAGACGAACGACCTTGGTTATCAAAACGGAAATCAAAGTCAATCGGAAATCTGTCTTTAACATTTAAAGTTAAATCGGTGTATTGTTCGGAATCTTCGTTATCTTGTAATGCTACCGCACCTTTAATATAGTCCATAGCATTTAATTCACGCAATGATTCTTGTATATCCGCAACATTTAAGACTTTATCTTCCTGAATGCCTTTATCTTTCAGCAGAGTGGCATTAATATATTTTTTTCTTGCCCATTTGTTGCCTTCAATTGTTATATTTCCGTATTTACCTTCCATAACAACAAGCTCTACGTTTCCGTCTTCAACTTTTTGCGGAGGAAGATATGCGGTTGTTGAAATATAGCCGTTTCTTTGATAGTATTCGGTAATTGTATTTGCCATTGCGATAAGGTCATTAATTGTGACTTCTTCGCCTATTCTTTGACAAACTAAGTTTAGTAATTGTTCTTCTGTGTATTCGGTGTTTCCCGTTATATGAATGGAATTAAGCTTAAAAGACACTTGATTATTAGGCAAATCTTTCATTTTGTCTTTCATTTGCTTATTCATTTCAATTTGTTCGTCAATATGTTCTTCTTCTTTGTAATCCCTAATTCTTTGCTGATAGTCTTTGATTTGACGTAAGTTTGTTTGGTCAATAACGCCGGCATCAAAGTTACCGACCCCGTTTGGTATTCCGTCATAACCTATATCGGGCGCAGATAATGCATAGTTTCCGCCAAATGCCAGACATAAAGCTAATGAAATCGAAGTAATTCTTAAATTCTTTTTAAACATAATCTTTTTAATTTCCTTGAAAATAGTTTTTGATATTTTAATATTAAAACATCAATTAATATATATCTATAATTTAAATTAATGATTTTTCCTTATAACGAAACAAATCAATGATACTATGAAAAAATTCCAAAACAAAATTTTTTGCCATAATGTTAAGAAATGTTAAATTAACTTAACTTTATTTTTGACCGTATAACTTCTGTTTTTGAATTTTTTATATTTTTGCGCAAATTTTTTGTTAAAAATTGTAAAAATTACATTCAATCGTGCTTAATTTTTTGAAAAACGTGGTTTTTATTTACTGTAGTGATATAAACATGTAAATCATTCTATCGGAAAGGGAACATATATGAGTAACAATTGCTCGAGTAAAAAATCAAAGGGTAATTTCAAGAGAAAATTATCTACATTTACGGCGCTTTTAGCGTTTATTTCAATGTCTTCGGTGACAGTGCTTGATGCTTCTGCTGTAACAACTGCGGGTGTCGGTGATGTTCTTGGGCAAACAGGAAATATGCAGGTTTTAGATAAAGCCGGCGGTGCTTCGCATGATTTGGATGTTAATTTAAAAGGCGGAGTGAAAGGTGATGTCGGACAAGTCGACTGGAACAGATTTGACGTTGCAAAAGGCGAGCATGTTAACTTTGGTTTTTCGGGATTGTCTCAAACAATAATTAACCGTGTATTGGGCGGTAAGACTTCGGAAATTATGGGTAAAATGACAAGCTCTTGTATTGATGGCGGTTGTACAAGCTACGATGCAAGCTCCAAAGTTATTTTAATTAACCCTGCGGGTGTTATGTTCGGTGCAGGTTCTGCGGTTGACTTAAACTCGTTCACTGTTTCGACTTTTGACTTCCAAGGCTCCAAAAACCTTAAAAACATGAGTCAAGATGACATAAAAGCTTATCAAAGCAATGTGCTTAATAAAATTTCTCCCGTTAAAGAAGTTAACGGCGAAAACAGAAATTATGGCGATATAACTTTTGATGCAAATGATACAAGCCGTTTTGAAGCATCGGATGTTTTTAAAAACGGTATGACAAAAGACCAATATCTGGCAGGCAATTCAAAAATCAGCTTTGATAATGCCGATATTTCGGTAAACAACTCTTTTGCCGCTGTTGCCGACCAAATTGCATATAAAGATTCGGTTTTAAAAACAGGCGGTAACTATAACCATGTTACAAATACAACGGCGGAATCATATTCAAATGCCAGATTTATCACTGCAGACGGTGTAACATTCAGATATTTAAACAACGGTTATATCCATTCCGATTTAATTAAAGAAGATTCCAGAAACGTACAAAGAGATATGACCTTTGAAAATACCGCACGCAGAGGCGCTGATGCTACTAAAGCTTCCGCAGATATTACAACGGGTGATTTTAAAGCTGTTAACAAATCAACAAATTCAAATTCCGGCATAACCATGAGAGATACAATGGTAAAAGGTACAAAACTTGTTAACAAAGAAGACGGTAATATATATATCGAAGGAAGCCACAATGTTTCTATCGATAATTCAAGACTTGAAACGAAAAACACTACCGCAACCCGAAACGGCGTACAATCTTCTACCCGCTCTCAAAAAGGCGGTCAAATTGACATTGTTGCAGGCGGAGATTTATCCGTTAATGATACGTTAATGATGACGGCTGCTTCTACCGGAGATGATGCTAATGCGGGAAATATTACATTAAAAGCGGGCGATAGCAATACCGCTTCGGTTACGGGAAATTCAAGACTTCTTGCAAGCGGAAATCTTAGCGTTACCGCAGGCTCTAAGGTTAATATTGATAATTCTCTTATTCATGCAGGTAATATGTCTGGTACTGATGATTCAAAAGATATTAACGTCAGAGCAAAAGATGAAGTTAAAGTCAGCAACTCTACCGTTCGTGCAACAGGTGATGTTAATTTGGAAGCCGTTGATTCAAACGGAAACTATACAGGCTCGGTTAACTTGAATTCGTCTAAAAAAGGCGGAACAATTGTTGTAGCCGAAGGCGGTAATTTATCACTTCGCGGTAATAATACAACTATTGATAATTCTTCTTTGGTTTATAATGATTTATCTTTATACGATAAAGCTAAAGATGATGCAAATCATACAAATAATGTTACCGTTGCAAACGATTCAACATTTACAAATCTTGCCGATGAAGGAAATATTAATATTGAAACAAACGGCAACATTACGCTTTCAAACGCAAGCTTGAAGACTGCCGATGTTAAAATTACATTTGACAGAAACGAAGATAAATCGCTGAAAGATGATAAAACGGTTGATGCTATAGATTATAACACAAGCGTATCGGACAGCGTTGCCGATAATATAAACATTAATTCTACAAAAGGCAACGTTCAATCCAACAACTCAACCTTTAAGGCAAATCAAAATGTTACTTTAACTGCTAATGCCGACGGTGCTTCGGTTACTTCTTCAGGTTCAAATATTACCGCAGGCAATGATTTAACGTTAAATTCAAAAGGCGGTGCGGTTAAAGTTCAAAATAATTCAACTCTGACAGGAAACCATGATGTAAATATTCTTGCCAAAGATACTGTTAAATTTGGTACAAAAGCAGGTACTGACGGAGTTACAATTGAACAAAACAGCGATATTACCGCAGGCAATAATATGCTTGTTAAATCCTCAGGCGGAAATATTGAAGGCGAAAGAAGCACAATGCCTACCTTAAAATACGGTAACAGACTTCAATTTAATGCAGATAAAAAGAATATATTTACATCAAAAGATTCTTTAAAATCGGTTAATGTTGATTATGTTGCCGGCGAAGCAAATGAATTCAGCACACAAGGCGATATTCAATTTGTTGACTCTTCTTTCCAATCAAAATCAAATACCGTAACAACTCAACAAGGTGACGTAATCTTAAATAATCATACTATTAAATCCGCAACCGGTAACGGTTCTCAAGATTCGCTTGATGCTCAAACAAAAACAAAAATTAACGCAGGCGGCAGAGTAACTACAAAAGATGTTACGGGAAGCTACAACAAAGATAAATCGGAATCTCAACATTCATTCCCGAAACAAGTAAATGTTGACGGTCAAAAAGATTACGATAATTCTACTGATACAACTTTAGATGTCGGAAATACTAAACTTGTTGTCCATACCGTTGTTGAAGCTAAAGAAGGCAAAAACGACCAAAACGGAAGCATAGACTTAAAAGTTAAAAATGCCCACAACCGTGAAGCAGGTCTGGATTTAACTGCTGAAAACACTAAATGGGACGGACAAATCGATAAAGGTGAAGGTCCTG
>CANQAW010000154.1 GCA_947589525.1 Candidatus Gastranaerophilales bacterium | reverse complement strand
TCAAAGATTTGAAGTAGCCGAAGTTCAGGAAGGATTTTCATCGGGGCAAAAAGGTTCTTCCGCTATGCCTCATAAGAAAAACCCGATTTCAAGCGAAAATTTATCAGGATTAGCGAGAGTTTTAAGAAGCAATACAATTTCGGCAATGGAAAATATTGCCCTTTGGCATGAAAGAGATATAACGCACTCGAGCGTTGAGAGAATAATTTTCCCCGATTGCACGATTTTAATTGATTATATGTTAAATCGTTTTACAAATGTTTTGGAAAATCTTGTCGTAAAAGAAGAAAACATGATTAAAAATGCCGACAAATACGGCGGAATTATCTATTCTCAAAGCTGTCTTTTAAAATTATCGGAACACAATTTAACAAGAGAAGAAAGTTACGCAATTGTTCAAAAAGAGGCGCTGGACGCTTTTGAAAATAACGGCAGTTTCAGGGAAAATATGAAAAAGCACCTGTCGGAAAAAGAAATTCAAGATTGTTTTAATCAAGAAAAATATCTGTCAAACATTGATAAAATATATCAAAGATTTTTCTAAATTATTCTTCTTCGATTTTTCTTTGAGTCTGAATATCTCCTTTTTCCCGTGCAGTTTTTGAAATACGTTCTTTTTCGATATTGGTTGTCTTTTTAAGTTTATAAACGAATATTAAAATTTCAGCTATTGCTTTATAAAGGTCGGGCGGAATTTGGTGATTTATTTCGACAAAGCGAAATAAAGCCCTTGCAACGGGAGGATTTTCGATTACGGGGATGTTGTGGGCACGGGCTATTTCTTTAATTTTTTGCGCAAATAATTCCGTTCCTTTGGCAACAAGAGTCGGAGAATCCATTTTTTCGGCATCATATTTAATAGCACAAGCTATATGAGTAGGATTTGTAACTATAAAATCGCAGGTAGTTACGGCATCCATCATTCTTTGCTGTAAAAGCTGTTGTCTTCTTTGCCGAAGCGCTGCTTTGACGTTGGGGTCGCCTTCGGAGTTTTTATATTCGTCTTTAACTTCTTTAAAAGACATTTTCTGGTCTTGCAGAAATTTCCACTTTGTAACGCCGTAATCCATAGCGGCAATTATCAAAAAGGCAATTCCCGCTTTAATTATGAAATCTAAAATTAAAGCACCGAATTGGATTAAAACCGCAAAATCATTATCAACGCTTGCAAGCATTAAGATTTGTTCAAAGTGCGAAGAATAAACCATATATCCGATTATGCCCAATATTATAACTTTTGCAATATTTTTAAAAAGGTCAAAAAGAGTTTTTGGATTTGCAAGATTTTTAAAGTATTTTGTAGGGTTGAATTTTTCGGCGTTAAATTCCATCGGTTTTGTGGTAAACAGAGGGCCTATTTGTATCATATCTCCCATAATACCGACAAAAGAAGCTAAAACCAAGATGGGAAGCAAAATTAAAGCAGTCGGAATAACTGTTTTTGCAAAAAGGTAGGCATAGCCGATTTCATCTAAATGTTTATTCGGAATTTGTTCGTAAATAATTGTAAATAAAGCCGATAATTGCCCCCAGATAATAGGTGCGATTAAATATATTGCGCTGAACATTATAATGATTGCAATAGCTGTGGATAAATCCTTGGATTTAACAACCTGCCCTTGCTCGCGCGCTTTTCTCAGCTTTTGCTGACTGGCTTCAAATTGTTTATTCTCGTCGCCCATTTGATAATATTATAATACGATTATTGTTCTAATTTAATGTTTGCAATTTTGGGGTCTAAAAGTTTTTTGCCTGCATCTTCAAATTCGATTTGTAAGAGCTGTCTGTTTTCATATCTCATTGTTTTAATAACGGTGCCTCTGCCGTATTTATTATGAGAAATTACATCTCCGCTTTTGAACTCCTGCTGTTCGGTTGTTTCTTGTTCTTCTTTAAAAATCGGCAAATTTTCTTTTTCTTCCATATTGTCGATATTAATTTTCGTATCATCCGAGACAGCTACCGTTTCCGCTTCTTGAGGTGTATGTGATTCAATTAATTCATTAAAACTGTTATCTATTGATTCTTGAGCAACCGCATTTAAATCAATGTCCGCATCTTCATCAAACAAATCATCTTTATAGTCGGTGTCAAAGTCTACAACGCCCATGGGTTTGATGTTTTCTTCAATGTTTTCTTCCGTTTGCCGTGCTTGTTCTTTTTGCTCTTCTTCTTTCAGTTCTTGCTGTTGAATTTCTTCATAGGATTTTTTGGAAATTTCAAAAAAATCTAAATCGTCTTCGGATAAATCCGTTTCTATTTTATCTGCCGAATTTATTAAAAAGTCATCCTGTGGCGGTTCTTGTTTATTATATTTAGCGGACTCATCCTCATTATAATCAGATAACAAATCTATTGTGTCCATTCCGGTCAATTGTTCCGCTTGGGGTTTTTTGATTTTTTCTATGTCTATATTTTTTAAATCAATTATTTCTTCTTCTATAGGTTCGCTATTATATGAAAGTTTTTCTTCTTTTTGTTCGGCAAATTCAAGCTTCGAATTTTCTTTTTCAACGTCGTTTTGAATATCTTCCGTTTGATTGTCCGTAAATTCGATTTTATCATCCTGTATTTGTTGAGTTTCTTGCGGAAGAATTTCTTCTTTTGTTTGAATTTCTTCGATTACGTGAGTTTCCTGCAAATCTTTTTTGTAGTCCGTTATATTTTGAAATTCATCTTCATCGGAAGTTGTTTCGCCTTTAAAATCTTCAACTTTTTCAAATTCCGTTTCCTTGTTATCCAAAACATCAAATTCGTTATCGGGATAATCGGGCAGTTTTTCATTTTGAAGGCTTTCCTGTATTTGATTCAGCTCTTCAATTAATTTTTCGGAATCAGTTTTTTCCGTGGTATTTTCAACTTTTTCCGATTCTTCCCGTTTTTGCTTTTCTGTTTCTTTTTGGAAAGTATCAAAATAATCTTTTTTGGTATCTATATTTGTTAACTCTTTCTTTTCTTCTTCATCCAAAAGGGAAAGAGCAATTTTTCTGTAGGCTTTCTTTTTTTCCTGAGCTTTAGGTTCGTAATCCTTAAGTAAATATAAGAAATTATCGGTATTTTCGCCAAAAATAATACATCCGTCCGAAATTAAATTGCAAAGAGCAAAATTAGCATCCAAAAAGTCATTTCTTTGAGAAAGGCTCGGAAGAAGAATATAATTTTTGCAATATTGGATAATTGTCGGAAGTTTTTTATAACTGTATGAAGTGTTGGGAATTAGATTTATATTTGTTTTATTGTAAATTTTTTCTATTAAATCAACGTCGCAATTTTCTTCGTTTAACCTGACAAAAAGATGAATATTTTCAAGAGCACTTGAAATGTAGTCAAGATAAACCCTCTGCCACATTACGCTTGTATTTGAAGTATCAATTATTGTAATTTTATTGTTTGAAATTGCTTTTTTAAGATTTTCCACATCCCTTTTAGATGTTGCAAAAGTATCGTCCATTTGCATTTTTCTGAGTTTTAAAATCAAAACTTTTAATTCGGGATACGGAGTAGCACGATGCTGTTGAGTTAAAACTCTTATAAAAGCGGTAAACGGAATAAAACCGCCCGCTTGCGCACGTGCAAATTTTTTGATTTCGTTTAGAATAGAGCCTGCTACCGATTGAAATTCAAGACTGGCATCATCAAGCAGTTTTTCGAAAACAAAGTCAATCGTTTCATAATTAAGAGGTATTTTAAAGTCTTTTGAGGCTTTAATTCTGGGTACGGATTCAAATTCCAAAGCGCCGGAAGAATCAATGATTGCACAATGTTTTTCATCGGATAAGCTTTTAGCAAGACTTATCGAAATATCATTTGCATTTTCAATTTTGTCTGCCAGAATTATAGGTTTATTGCTGAAAAACTCATATTGAAAATTGAACGGTGCCGAGCTTTTAGGGTTAATTCCGAAAGAGAAAGTTTTTTTATCACTGTTAACAAATTCTTCAATTTCTTCCTGTTTAATTCTGATTATTTCACACTCACGGTTGGGAGTAAAATTATCGTAAGGAATTACCTCGTTATCTTTTGAAATTTTATAAAAAAGCTTTAATTTTGCAACATCTTGAGAAGAATCAAATTTATCGTCGTAAATTTCAATAATTTGCGCTAAATATCTGTCTTCCTGCGATTTTACAATTAACAGGTCGAATAATTTAAAATTTTCAACTTTCGGGTTAAAAAGAATTCTTATTTGATTGTTCAGTGCATTAGCTACTTGCATTAAAAAAACTTTCTTCTATCTTTTTCATCAATTATATCAAGGAATTAATAATAATCCAATATTGCAGTAAACATTATAATATTTTTATATTACATCAAATATAATAATTTATGCAATAAAAATTATGCTTGACAGTTTTCTATGTTCTAAATAATATGTAATTATGGAAAATGCCGATGTAGCTCAATGGTAGAGCAACGGTTTTGTAAACCGTAGGTTGCGGGTTCGAGTCCCATCATCGGC
>CANQAW010000153.1 GCA_947589525.1 Candidatus Gastranaerophilales bacterium | reverse complement strand
CCTGATTTTGTAATTATGTTTTTCTTATGCGCATAATCTAAAACATCCAGCGTGCAATCATAATCAGCCATTTGCCTTGCAATATGGTACAATCTTTTAATTGTTTCAATATTGTGGTTAAAAACATCGGGTTTTTGTTCTAATACTCTATCAAGTGCGATTTTATCCCCCTTAAAATCGGGGCATAAAAGTTCGATTTTTATATTTTTATTTAGTTTTTTTATTTCTTTAACAGTCTGCGCAAAAATAAAAGAGCCGTAATCGTGATTTAGAGTTAAATCATCTCTTGTAACGGATGTTATTACGCAATATTTTAAATTCAATTCATTAACGGCGAGTGCAACGCTTTTGGGTTCTGATAAATCAATGCTATCGGGTTTTTTTTGTTCAATGTTGCAAAAAGCGCAGTTTCTTGTGCAGGTTTTACCTAAAATTAAAAAAGTTGCGGTTTCATTTGAATAACATTCGCATTTATTAGGGCATCTTGCGCCGTCGCAGACTGTGTTTAAGCTGTGTTTTTTTAAGATATCTTTAACTTTTTTATATTCTTTATTTCCTACACTTGCAAGTTTTGTTTTAAGGTGGTCAGGTAATCTTTTTTCAATCATTTCAGCACCTCTAAAACAAGCTCCGATAAACAAGGATGAGGGAAAATAAAGTTTTCAATTTCATCTGTCGGAATTTTTTGTTCTATTAAAATATTAAATATTGAAATCAAAATTGAAGCACTGTTTGAAACGATATGCGCCCCTTTGATTAAATTATCTTTAATTATTACTTTAACAAAGCCGTCGGCGCATTCGTCACACCATGATTTTGCAATTGAAGTTACAGTTGCCTTCTTAATTATATAAGAATTATCCCCTTTTATATCCTGCTCTTTTAGTCCTATACTTGCTATTTCGGGTTTGATATAGATAACCGAAGGGATATTTTTTAAAGGAAGCGTTTTATCTTTTAAAATTTTATTCATAATAATTTTTGCATCATATTGCGCGCTGTGCGCCAGCATTACTCCGTTTTTTGCATCCCCTGCCGTAAATAAATTATCAAAATTAGTTGTTAAATCATCGTTTATTTTAATTTCAAGACAATGTCCTTCATTTGTGGAAAGTTTTGGTAAAACAGGCGTTCTTCCAACCGCAACAAGAATTTTTTCCGATTTGAATTCGTGATTTGAATTTAATTTAACAATATTATTTTTGTAAGATGTCACAAAATCATCTTTATAATATTTTATGTTATTTGTTTTAAGAATTCTTTCAATTCTTTTTTGTATGTCTATATCAAATTGCGGTGCTAAAGAGGGCATTTTTTCAACAAGAGTCACATCTGCATTGAAACTTTTTAAAATGTAGCCCCATTCTAACCCTATAGCGCCTGAACCTATTATTGTGACAGATTTTGGAAGTTCTTTTAAATTTAACAGGTCATCAGACGAAATTATATTATCTTGGTTAAATTCCAAGCCTTTTAATTCTTTAGCTTTTGAACCCGTTGCAATAATAATATTTTTAGCCTGATAAATATTATCTTGTGCGTTTATAATTATTTCGTTGTTTGTTAAAAGAAGCTCTGCTTGCGATTTGATTATATCAATTTTTTTATTCAGCCCTAAATCCAGCGCTTTATTAAATTTTGCGACTATATCGGTTTTTCTTTTCAAAACATTTTCCCAGTCAAATTTAATATTATCGCAGGAAAGAGCAATTTTAGAGCAGTTATTCAGCTTGTTTAATTCATCTGCACAGTGTAAAATTGCTTTTGTAGGGATACATCCCTGATTTAAACAAGTCCCGCCGATTTCTGCTTGTTCAAAAGCTATTACTTTAAGGTTGTTTTTAATTGCAATTTGCGCTATTTCGCATCCTGCCGGCCCCAGACCGATTATTGCTATATCGTACATTAATTTTCCTTTTTATTTTCTTCCATAACCGATTTTACTACATCAAGCGCAACAATATAACCGCTTGACCAACAATTTTGTAAATTAAAACCACCGCAAAAGCCGTCAATGTTTAACACTTCACCGCAAAACCAAAGATTATTGTTTATTTTTGATTTGCAGTTTTTATTAATATATTTTAAATCAACACCACCGCAGTTAACTATTTCGCTTCCTTTTGAAACACCCGTAATTTCAAATTTAATTTTTGAAAAGTTTATCAAATCTTTTTCGGATACTTCGCATGCGTTTTTTGCATAATCTTTTATCAAAATGCGGGATAATGATTTGGGAATAAAAGTGCAGACCAATTTACCTACAGGCTTTTTAGGGTTTTCATGCGCCAAATTTATGAGTTTATTATAATCAAAAAGTTTTATTTCAACTTCATAGGGAAAATCACGCAGAGCATGTAAGCTTGATATTTTATATGCTAAAGGCCCGCTTATGCCTCCATTTGTGAAAATAAAATCGCCGTCAAGAGCTTTCACGCTGACTCCTTGGGGAAATATATGATTTCTAATTTTTAATGAAGCGATTGAGGGTTTAAAAGGAATAAACGGTTGATTTGTTGATTTCAAAAGTGCTTCGCAATACCTCGAGCCGGCAGAAATAATTATTTTGTCGCAGTCTTTAATTTGCTCAACAGAGTTAATTTGTTTATTTATTATTTTAAAATTTTTGTATGTATTCAGCTTATTTAAAAGTTTTTCCCTGACTTCTTTGGCGCTGTTTGATTTTGGAAAAATTTTTAAGTCATCATCAATATATGTTCTAACCCCGATTGAATTAAAGAATTTGAGCGTGTCCGAGTTGTTGTATCGGGAAAAAATTGAATATAAAAATTTTTCACCGCGCGGATAGTTTG
Organism: Candidatus Gastranaerophilales bacterium; assembly: GCA_947589525.1. Classification (GTDB taxonomy): domain Bacteria; phylum Cyanobacteriota; class Vampirovibrionia; order Gastranaerophilales; family Gastranaerophilaceae; genus RUG14156. The sequence goes on along the minus strand of CANQAW010000153.1, from coordinate 1,669 downwards.
AAGCAAAATCTTTTATATCTTGTATCGCATTTGTGAAATTGCATCGTCCGTTTCCCGTAGGCAGTATTGTTTGTAAAACTTGCGACTTATCAAATATTTTCAGAAAAAAATTATCAAAACCCGCCCTCTTAAATCCTTCAAGAAGATGTATTGCGCAATATATACCGCTCGGCCCTGCACCGACAACGGCAATTTTATTTATTCGGGATAACTGTGCCATATAAAAATACGTCTTCAGGATCTGTTAAGTCGTCATATAATTCGGATATTGTTTTTTTGTACACGGGGTGAATTAAATCAGCTTTAACTTCAAGCATAGGAACAAGTACAAATGCTCTTAAGTGCAGATAGGGGTGAGGTATTATTAATGTGTCTTTAGCGGAAATTATCTTATCGTCATACATAAGAATATCAATGTCAATGGTTCTGTCTTCCCATTTTTTAAACGGATTTCTTATTCTGCCCAGTTTTGTTTCAATTGATTGACAGTATTTCAATAATTCAATCGGCTCAAGTTCGCACTCTAAAGCAACACAAGCGTTATTATACCAATCTTGTTCAATGTTTTTCCAAGGCTGTGTTTCATATAGCGATGATGATTTTATAATTTTTATTTTTTCGTTAATTCCGAGCAACGTGACGGCTTGCTGGATATTTGATACCCTGTCGCCCTTATTTGAGCCCAGAGATAAAAACACTCTTGCCATTTATCTGCTTATTCCTTTGTTACAATTAACATTTTATTATTCTTTTGTTATAATATCAATAGAAATCATTTCAATAAATTAATTTTAAGAGGAGATTATGAATAAAAACCAATCGACAGGTATAGTGATTATTATCGCTATTATCCTTATTATTTTTCTATCTTTTGCCTTTGAAGGGCCTCAAACTTCTACTTCCGAAATATCTTATACTCAATTTTTAAATAAAGTTGAATTAGGTTCGATAGAAAGTGTCGATATTTCCAAAGACACTCTTATGGCATATCCGAAAGAACAAAATAAAGAGGTTAAACCGTCTAAGCCGGCTTCTAACCCTCTTAACATAACTGCGGTAAATCAACCTGTGCCAAAAGTTCGCTTTAGGGTTATGATACCCGAAAATTCAAACGAGCTTGTTGATATGCTTAAAGATAAAAATATCGAAATAAACTTCAAAAAACCTCAGGACGGTTCTTGGATGAGTATGTTCGGTTCGGTAATTCTGCCCATTATTTTTATATCCATTATGATAATTTTAATTATAAAAGGTATACAGCAAACAGGTTCATCTGCGCTTAATTTTGGTAAATCCAAAGCAAAAATGCTTGTTGATGACAAAATTAAAATTACATTTAAAGATGTGGCGGGAATTGACGAAGAACGTCAAGAACTTGAGGAAATAGTTGAGTTTCAAAAAAATAGCGAAAAATATACAAACCTCGGTGCAAAAATTCCAAAAGGCGTTTTGCTGGTGGGCGCTCCCGGAACGGGTAAAACTTTGATGGCAAAAGCCGTAGCAGGAGAAGCGGGAGTTCCTTTCTTTTCAATTTCCGGTTCGGATTTTGTTGAAATGTTTGTCGGTGTCGGCGCAAGCCGTGTGAGAGATTTATTTGAACAAGCCAAAAAACACCAGCCCTGTATGATATTTATTGATGAAATAGATGCCGTCGGACGACAAAGGGGTG
>CANQAW010000152.1 GCA_947589525.1 Candidatus Gastranaerophilales bacterium | reverse complement strand
ATACGGGTGTGTGTGTTATTGCACCAAATAATGAGATCGCGGATTGCCGCGCGGAACACTTCTTCGTTTCCGTGATAATCGACGCCGAGCCTTGTAAAGATCGTCGCAAAATCATTATCAAAGTTGGCAAGAGCCATCCCGCCGCTCTGTTCGTTTCCCACCCGCTCGAAAAGTTCCTTTAAAAAGTCGAAAACGCCGAGAATTGTTTTTACGCTTGAAAGCCCCGCAAAATCTGCAAAAGGGAAAGCTTTTAAGATATCAAATGTCAGGCAATTATACGTCAAGCCGTAAGCGTCGAGGTCGTGAATATGTATGTACCCGCCACGGTGCAGAGCCGCCCACTTTTCATCGAGAGAATTAAGAACAGAATTTTTTACGGCTTTTTCGCCGACATTGTAGATACTGCCTACATAACTTTTTCTGTTCGCCGCATTATCATTTTTATTTTGAAGTTTCATGATTAATCTCCTCATAAACTTGATTGGAAGAACCGATAAACGGCATAGTCGTCGTCTTCATACTTTCAATAAACGGACCGTATTTCAAATACCGGATTTTATCGAGTAATTTTTTGGGCACTTCGCTTTTATCATGTCCGGTATAAAGGCAAATATCAAAATCTTTTAGCCTCGTTATAAGTGCATAAACCGCGTCGGCTTGCATCAAAGGCTCTCCACCGGATATGGTAAGTTCTTTATTTGCGCACCGCTTTTTTATCTCGTCAGCCAACTTGGAAACATCCCATTTAACACCTTTTGCAATATCCCACGCGCTCTTGTTCTGACAGCCTTTGCAGTGTAAATCGCACCCTTGCAAAAACAACACCGTTCGGTAACCCGTTCCGTCGCACAGCGACGGGTTTTTCAATATTGAATTTATGTAGATATACATAATTTACTCCTGAACATATTTCTGTTAATTTTTACGAAAAACAACAAATCTTTCCCATATTATAGCAATTACAAAATAAATAGTAAAAGAATATATCATCTTAAATAATTTTTTTCTTTAATTTTGATCAGTTCGTCAAGTGTTCTGGGTTCAAAACCAATTACGTCTGCTCCACAATGAAGATGGCGCGACAAATGCGGAATTATACTTGTTGCTATGTCCATCGGATTATTATGTATGTGACCGAAAACATGGTAACCGTTGTAAACCGAATTTTCGTAACTAAGTAACGGATAATGACAAAGCGTAACGCTTATGTCGTTGTCGCGGATTGTTTTGATATCATTTACCGATTGAAAATATTTTAATGCCCGATTGGAAAGACCGGAGTCATGATTACCTTTTAAAAGATATTTTTGCCCGTTAAGTCTTGGCAAAATTTTTATTGCAGTACGCTCGTCCAAAGCAAAATCGCCCACAATGTAAATTTCGTCGTCGGCTCCGACTCGCTGATTCCAAAGATATATCATGGTTTCATTCATTTCTTCAACAGACGAAAACGGTCTATTAGCAAGGCGCATAACGCGTTCGTCGCCAAAGTGATTATCGGAAATATAGTATTTCAAATTTATCACCAGCTTAAAACCATTCCGTACTGTCTGAATAATACTCTTTTAATTCTTCCATTTTACTTGCCTTGAGTTGAAAATATTTTTTTCGTTTGTATTTTATTCCGATTCGTCTTTTTTCCCCTCCTGCTTTCATATCGGATTTAGGCATTGGACAAAAACGCAAGTTCAACTCTTTAATCTGACGTTGTTGTTGAATATTTTTGCAATGCAGATATTGGTCGGAATCGTTTTCTTTTTTAAGTGAAACATAATCGCCAAACGTGATTTCAGATACGCCCAAAATCGCGTTTTTATGATGATGCTTAACCCGCGGAAACCATCTGGCTTTAGCTGCGGCAACTTTGCCGTTTTCCGCGGCAACCGCAAAATTAATGGGGATATAGTTATTTCGTCCCACATGACCGCACATTACTTGTACTTCAAAAAATTTTCTCATTGATTTCTCCTTAACTGTATTTTTATTATACCATCGGAGTAATCTTTTGTAAAATACATTTATGAATTATTTTTGTTTCCAGATATTGATTTTATTTGCATTTTAAAGCAATTTATGTTACCATAAAGGAAACATTACTGCGGAGAGATTTATGAAAACACCCTATTATTACGACATAAGCGAACACATTAACTTGAATATCACTGAGTGGGCACAAAAAGTAATTGAGAGCGATAAGGTTATTTTCGGAGCAGAACAGAAAAAACCTTTATCCTTCGGAACCATAGTAAATACAATTATTTCTTCATACGACGATGATTTCCCGTTGGTAGAGTCGCTTATCAAGAAAAAAGATTATCAATCATATAGAAAAATACGTTTGACCAACGCTTCGATTGAAGCTTTGAGTTTTGACGAAAATAGTTTTCCTTTTGTCAAAAAATATACTGTAACACAATTTATAAAATGTCTGCTTGAAAGTTATGCAAGGATTAGTTTTCTCGAAAGAGAAAAATTAATTTTGAAGAAAAATACCATTGAACCGATAGAGACTGCTATTACAAAAAGTAAAAATATAAAATTTAATTATTCGGGAGAAATAGTTGAAACTGCTCCTTATAAGATTGTGGCGTCAAAAGAAGGCTCTTTTCAATATTTAATCGGCAAAACCAACGGAAAATGGGAATCATACAGAATCTCTCGAATAAGATTTCTCTCTGCAAAAGGAAAGTTTACACCATTTGAAAAAATCGAGCTTGATTATATTGATAAAGCTCTATCTGAATATGGTCCTACTTTTTGCTGTGAACCGGTTGCCGAAATAAAGGTGCGTTTTACGCCAAACGGCTTAACGCGTTATAACTATTCTGTAATTCATCGACCTATACATAAAGAAATTATATCATACGCAAACGACGAACCTATATATGTATTCGAATGCTCCGAAAAACAAGCTCTTTATTTCTTTTTCAGCTATGCAAATGACGTGGAAATTTTAGAGCCGTTATCCCTGCGACAAAAATTCATAGATATGTTTCGCTCGGGACTTGAATGTTACAACAAAAACAAGCCGACTTAATTACAATCTCTCGTTTCTTATTATTGAATTATGAATATCGGCAAACTTAAAGTCTTATCCGCTTATATCGGGTTATTATTTTCTCACACGCAATAAAGTAAAGGCATTTAAGCCTGAGGTTAAAAATTTTTTTGAATTAAATATTAAGATGATTTAAAGCATTCGGGCGTTTCAAGGCAAACCACACAGTTTGGCAAAAAAAATCGACATTTTCCTGTGCTTTTATCAAATTATCAGAGGAAAATGCCGATAAAGTTATTAAATTATAAATCGTATTTTTACAGTGAAACCTATACCGCTTTTTAATGTAGTAAAATATTTACGTGGTTTTAACGACTTCAATACAAAATAGAATATTATTATTTATCCGTCACTAATAAAACCGCAACTTTTATTGGTGAAATTAACCGCGCAACCGATTCTTCAAATTAATTAATTGATTTTGTAAGTCGACGAGCTTAATTTCTAATCGTTGGCCTTTCCTTGTCTGCGTTATATAAATTTGGTTTACCTTATCGTATGTTCTCAAATGCGGTGTGTTGAGAATAATTTCTCTGTCTTGCGGCGGAGTATTTTGGTCCAATAAATTGTAATCGCCGATCCGTTGAAAAAAATCGTCATATCTTTCGTCAAAGTGCATATTTGAGTTTCTCGCTTCTCTAACAAAAACCAAAGGATATTCACGGAGGTCTATTCCGAATTGTTCTCTTAAAATTTTGCTTCTCTGATAAGGTGTAATGGTTCCTTTTGCTTTATCATTTCTCCGCCACGGGTTAGCAAATATATTGGAAATGTTACCGCACGCAGCCAAAAGATTTTGGATATAATAAAAATAATAAGTATGTTCATCAAAATATATATTAAATTCAATATCTCTTTCTTCCATGATAAATCCAAGGGAAATTAGAGCAAAGTCTATATTTTTGATTGCCATCTCTTTATATAACTCGTTTTCTGTTCCGGCGAAAATTTTATTAAACACAGTAAATACCTCTCAAAAGTAATTTTTATTCAACTAAATTGTTTGTTATCCTATTCCATAAAAACGCTCAAAAAACATTAAAAGTTTATCGGTAACTCTTGATTTTTTTGTGCTCTGACGCCCGCCAAACCAGCGCGCCGAAAAGACGGATGAACTGCTTTTGCCGCTCCTCCCCCGCAACGCTTTCCTCTGTTAGCGGAAGATTGCTCTGCAATTCAAAGACGAGGTCGGTATATCCTTTATATCCGCGCATAAGAACGACGCCGCCCGCCCGCATGAACAAGGTCAGTCGCCGCGTTCCAAATCATTTTGCGAGGCTCTGCTCGCTCCCGCTCTTTTTTTGTTGTCTTGCATGATTCACTCCCTTGCCTGAATAATCCCACGCCATTTACGATAATAAAAACTTCCTTATATAGAATAACATTTTTTTATTGGAAAATCAATACTAACAGTACATTGTAATTAAAGGTAACAGTATAAAGAAATCTTTATAAGGTGATATATTATA
>CANQAW010000151.1 GCA_947589525.1 Candidatus Gastranaerophilales bacterium | reverse complement strand
CGGACCGAAAGGTTTAATAATAACGAAGGAAATTTTAGATAAATTAAAAATTGAAACGGAACACTTTGAAAATTTAATTAAAGAAGCGGCTCAGCAAGAAGGGAGGATTTTAGTATAGATGCCCAAGACTGTTTTTAGATATCCTGAAGATATAACATGGTGTCTGCCCTGTTTATTTCAATATGAATCATTGATTACCATAATTCAAACAAATATTAAAAAAACTTTAAATAAAATATTAAAAACGGAACTTTACGGTGCTCCCTCAAGTGTATGGTCGGGAGGAAGAATTCCCGCCGTATACGAAGAATTGAGCGAAAAACAACTGACAAATCTTTTTAAATATATAGGTGAATATAATGCAACTGCCGTTTTTGCATTTAATTGCACCAAAATAACAAAAGAAACTTTAAAAGACAGATATGCAAATATGCTGTTGGATTTTGCACTGGAGCACAACAGCAAGTTTATGGTATATAGTGATATACTCAGAGATTATATAAAAGAAAAAAAATCGGATGCTTTTGTTATTTCATCAGTATTAAAACCGGTATTTTATTTTCAAGGTCCGAACAGAATTGAAAATCCGGATCCTCAAAAAGAAACGGAATATTATAATAAATTGCTTAAAGAATATGATATGGTAAGCGTAAGACCGGAGTATTCAAAATTTATTCTTGCAAATGACACGACTTTAATTGATGACTTATCCAAAATACAAGTACTTATTAATCAGTCTTGTATATGTAATTGCGTAAGCGCGCCGGATCATGCTTTATTTAATGAAAGCTATAATGTTGAGAAAAATGAAAATTATCAATTTGTCTGCCAAAGAACAAATATGTCTGCTATTGCAAGATATCAAAATAACTCCATGCACACAAAAGATGAAATTGAAGCATTATATAAAGGCGGGGTGAGAAACTTTAAACTTAAAGGCAGAGGCGGCTCTGACAGCACGTATCAAATTATACATATGCTTCTTAATACTATGATTAGAACTGACGGCTGTAATTATATATTTATACAATACATAGATGAAGATACGCTTAAATCTGAGTCGAAAAATTTTGCAGATAAAGTCATTAACGCATAATATTTGTATACATTTTTTCAAAAAGTTTAAGAGGAAAACCTATAATATTATTAAGCTCTCCCGCAATTTTAATTGCAAAATCAAAGTTTTCATCTTGGATACCGTAGCTTCCCGCTTTATCAAACGGATGCTTGCATAATATATAATTTTTTATATCATTATCAGATAACTTTCTAAAAGCAACGTAGGAAAAAGCACTGTCTTTAATTAGTATATCTTTATTCATTATACATACCGCACTTGCAACAAGATGAGTTCTGCTGCTTAATTTTTGTAGCATTAAAAGTGCCTCTTTATCATCTTTAGGCTTGCCTAATATGATATTATCAATTACTACAACCGTATCTGCGGAAACTATGACAGAATTTTTATCGCAAACTCTTTTATAAACATCTTTTGCTTTATTATAAGCACAGTCTTCAAGTAAATTTTTTGAAAAAAACTTTCCTGATATATTTTCTTCATACCGTGACGGAATTACAATAAAATCATAGCCCGCATTTTTTAAAATTTCTTTCCTGCGGGGAGAATTTGAAGCTAAAATTAACTTTTCATTTTTTAAATCCATAGAAAAAATTATATTATAAAATTTTTTTAATTGTAAAATTAAAATATGGAAAAGATTGATTATAAACGCGAAGATTTAAAATATATCTGGCATCCCTGTTCTCAAATGAAAGATTATGAAACCCTTGCTCCGATAGTAATTGAAAAAGGGCAGGGAATTGATTTAATCGATATCGAAGGAAAAACCTATAAAGATGTTGTTTCTTCCTGGTGGTGTAATTTATTAGGTCATTGTAACCCCGATATTTCAAATAATGTTAAAAAACAACTGGATGAACTTGAACATGTTATTTTTGCAAATTTTTCAAACAAAAGAATAATTGAATTATCCGTGAAATTATCTAAAATCCTTCCTTCGAGACTTGAAAAATTTAACTACTGCGATAACGGTTCAAGTGCGGTTGAAATGGCTATGAAAATGGCGTTTCAATATTATCAGCAAACAGGCAAACCTAAAAAAATAAAATTTATGGCACTGACTGAAGGTTACCACGGAGAAACAATCGGAGCGCTCTCCGCAGGTGCTTGCGACCTTTATACAAAAATTTATAAACCGATTTTAATGGATATAATCCACATTAAAGCGCCCGATTGCTATCATTGCCATTTTGGCAAAAATCGAGATAACTGTAATTGCGAATGTTTTTGTTATGCTCAGGAAAGTTTTGAAAAACACGCTATAGAAACTTGCGCAATTTTAATTGAACCATTGTTGCAGGGTTCTGCGGGGATGAGAATTTATCCTCCTTTATATCTTAAAAAATTAAGAGAGCTTTGCGATAAATATGATGTTTTATTAATAGCGGATGAAATAGCAACGGGATTTTACAGAACAGGCAAATATTTTGCCTGCAACCACGCCGATATAAGCCCCGATATAATGTGTTTATCAAAAGGTTTAACGGGCGGTTATATGCCTTTTGCGCTTGTTGCAACAACAAATAAGATATATAACGCCTTTTATGATGACTATAACACGCATAAAGCCTTTATGCACTCTCACACTTATGCCGGCAACCCTTTAGGCGCATCTTGTGCGCTTAGTGTTTTAGATATATTTGAAAAAGGAGAAATTCAAAAACACCTTAAGGAAGTTACTCCTTATTTTAATAATTTAATTAAAGAAAAATTTTTAAATTTAGAAAATACGGGTGAAGTGCGCTCTATCGGTTTAATTAACGCAATTGAACTTGTCAAAGATGCTAAAAATAAAATCCATTTTAATTCAAAATTAAGGCTTGGTTATCAAATTTATAAAAAAGCTCTTAAAAAAGGGGTTCTTCTGCGTCCTTTGGGAGATGTGATTTATTTTAATCCGCCTTTAATTATCGATAAAAAAGATATGGATTTTGTGGTTAAAGTTGCGCGCGATTGCACAATTGAAACTTTAGAAGAATTTAACCTATAAGCTCAATTTTAGCGCCCGTATGTGCTTCGTTTTGGCTAATCAATTTTTGATACTCTTCGTTTGTTTTGTGGCTTGCCATAAAACCTGACTTATCATACATTTTAAATCCGCAATTTTCAATGTAAAACGGAGCCGCAGTTGATAACATGTGCGGGACAATAAATTCTTTCTTGTTATTTTTATCTGACATTTTTAATAAAAAAGCAATCATTGTTTCACCAATGTATTTAACTTTTCTGTCTTTATTTTTATAAGCAACATCAGGCTGTGATTCAATACAAATCAGCTCTGTTTCGCCCTCTGAGGAATCCAAAGTTTGCGCACAGGCAAGACATTCCTTTTTGTCGTTTTCCAAAACATAAAAATCGTATGCGCCATATCTTTCATCAAAAGCATCAATAAAATCCAAAAACAATAAGCTGTCTTGCCAATAAGGCCTGATATCATAAAAATAAAACTTATCGTCTTTATCAAGTTTGTATATATTATAATTTTGCGCACAATTAGGCTTTCTCACGGAAGCAACAAGCTTTTTTTGAAAATTAAGGTCTTGTATTGTATTTAATTTCATACAATTACAAAACTTTGGCAAAATTTTTTTTGCTTAGAATTCTATCAATTCGGCATATATTTTTATGGCGTAATTATCGCTCATTCCGGAAATATAATCAATTATTGCCTGTTTATAATCTTGAATATTTTCAATATTGTAAATTATTTTATTTCTGTATTTTCTGAGATGATGAAGACTTAAGTCTATATTTGAATATTTTATAAGCCAGTCGGAAAAATCAATTGTAGATGTGGGATAAAATTTTGAATATTTTGACAACCTTTTTATTGTATTATATCCGTCATAATAATCCGCCAAAAAATCAAAAATTGCTTCAATAACAAGCTGAGCATACTTCATAAAAGGTTTAAACCTTTTATTTGAATATATTTTTTGATAATTAAATTTCTTGATTTTATTCATCATCTCATAATGCTCTTTTGATATTGTAATACCGTCATCAGGATTTGAATTCAGGCAAAGATTGGTAATAAATTCATGAATTAAAGAGGAAGTATTAACATCTTTAAATTTAATCTTCTTTTTCATAACCTCCTGTGCAATTTGCTTCAGAGTCATCATATCTTTTTTTTCAAAAAATTTATAATTGTAAGCATCTTCAATATCACGACCCAAATATGCAATTTTATCCGAAATTTTAACCACACAGCCTTCGTAGGTATAAGGCATTATTTTTCCTTTTTGTATTGTTTCAAGGTTAATATATTCATTTCTGGGCTTTAAATTATTTTCGTTAACTTCACCGCAATGGCAAACAATTCCGTCACGCACGGCATAAGTTAAATAAAGATTGTCTTTAAAACCCGAATAGTTTGGAAGGGTTTCAATATAGTCAATAAAACGAAGAGAGTTTTTTTCATGCCAAAATTTTTCGCTAAAACCGTTTTTATCCATAATGTGTTCAATAATTCTTTCGCCG
>CANQAW010000150.1 GCA_947589525.1 Candidatus Gastranaerophilales bacterium | reverse complement strand
CGATAAAAATATTTTAAATAAAAGAGTAGTGGGGGAAATTAATCTTGCCTGCGATAATTGTTCTTATTGTGCGCAAAATCTTCAAAGACACTGCCCCAACCGTTCAACTTTAGGAATTTATAAAAAAGACGGCTGTTTTAGCGAATATTTTACTCTGCCTTATAAAAATGTTATTGAAATATCGTCCAATATCGACGATATCACAGCGACATTTACAGAACCTCTTGCTGCCGCAAATGAAATTTTAGAACAAATTCATATTAAACCAAATTCAAAAGTTGCAATTTTAGGAGACGGAAAGCTGGGTCTTTGCGTTTCTTTAATTTTTAGTGCGATGAATGTTGATTATGTTCATATCGGAAAGCACGAAGAAAAGCTTCAAATTTCAAAAAATTTAGGCGCAAAAACGCTTCTTTTAAAAGATTTAAAAGAAAAAGATAAAAAATCTTTTGATATAGTTGTTGAAGCAACGGGTTCAACAGGCGGATTTAATACAAGCGCGGAGCTTGTTAAACCGAGGGGAATTTTAGTTTTAAAAAGTACAATTGCTTCAAAAGAGGGGTTGAATTTAGCTTCAATCGTGGTTGATGAAATAACGGTTGTCGGTTCTCGCTGCGGACAATTCAGACCTGTTTTAAAAATGCTTGAAAATAAAAAAATTGATGTTAAACCGCTAGTCAGCGCAATTTATAAGGTTGACGATTTTATTGAAGCGTTCAGCGCAAACTCTCAAAAAGAAACAATTAAAATTTTGGTTCAATTTTGATATAATCAAGAAATGAAAAACATAATCGGTTTTTGGGGATATCCAAGAAAAGAACTTATCCTTGAATATAAATTAAAATATAAAGACGCTCAATTTATTGATTTAGATATAGATTATTCTTATCCTAAATTATCCTTAACGCCTGATAATTATTGCGTAATTATAAAAAATATTTTAAATAACGCTTATTATCTTAAAGATAATTTAATTGCTATTTTAGCGCCCGTGGGTAAAGACAAGTGCGACAGCGCTTATTTTGTGAGCGAATTATTAAAAAAAGAGGGATTTAATGTAATTCAATCGATTTTTGAAGATAAATGCCCCGATATTAATAACCTTAAAACTCCGATATCGGATAGTGCGCTTCCTTTGAAGGAAAAAATTGAACTTATAACTAAAAATATAATAGAGCAAAAAGATTATTCAACATTACCTAAAACCAAAGCAGAGTTTGGTTTTTGGGGAGTTCCGCCAAATGACCTTGAAATTTTAAATCTTTTCCCTGATAATACAAGCGTTTTTGGCTGGGTTAGAGCAGTTGAAGCAGGGTATCCGGGGGATTTTGAACTTGAAAGTTATGCAAAAGAAAACTTGCCTACAGTCTTTTTTTGTCAGTCTTTTTGTTCAAAAAATTATCTTGCAAAATATTTAGCTCAAAAATACCACGGGCTTTATATAGATATTGATTCAACTCCGACAAATAGCGCAAAAGCAAAGATTGAGGCGTTTTTAAAACTAAGGTAGCAAAATGAAAAATTTTGAAAAAATATATATTGATTCAGGTACTACTTGGACAAAAATTTTAAAAGTTGATAAAGAAAAACGCTACGAAGTTATTAAAACTTCTGATTTTAAAAAACAAAAAAATATTAAATATCTAAAATCAACGGGGCACAGCTTATCAAAAGAAAAAGGAATTTATGAAAATGAGCTTATCGCGCTTTCCTATGGCGCTCGAAAATATCTAAATCAGGGTTATTGCGTTTTAGATTTAGGGTCAAGGGATATAAAATACGTTAAATTTGAAAATCAAAAATTTTCTCAAATGGATTGGAATTCTTCCTGCGCAAGCGCAACGGGGGCGACAATTGAAATGCTATTAAAATTTTATGATGTTAAAAACGAGGATTTAAAATTTAACAAAGAAAAATATGCAATCACCTGCGGAATTTTCGGTCTGGAGCGCATTATGGATGACGTTGCAAAAGGAATTGAAGCAGATGTTGCAATATCTAAATTTATCCACGGGATAGCGTATAATGCTTTTAATTTTGTTAAAAAAGAGCCTAAAATCTGCGTCAGTGGGGGATTTTGCGAAAATAAATGTTTTTTAGACAGTTTATCAAATTATTGCGAAGTTGTGCCTTTAGGAAGATTTGTCTTAGTCGACGGGCTTTATGAAATGGATAATCTAAATAATTACATATAATTTACGGGACAAAGAAGGGATATTACGCCTATAAGGCAATAAATAATGTTTTCTCTAAATACAAAAGTGGTAAGTAATGACAATAAAAAACAAGGAACAAACAGTAAAAAAGAAATAATTAAAAATATCTTATAGAATTTAGAAGTTATAAAAGGAGTATCTTTTAATCTTTTTTCTTTATTTTTGGGTTGATTTTCAATAAATATTGAAGTAAAAAATATCAAACCGTAAATTAAATCAATAAAAAGAAGCCCTACGTGTGTAAACATTGCTATACTTCCATAATCTTCCGAACTTAATTTCGGAATCATAAAGGGAAGAAGGGATAGTATAAATAAAATCATCATAATAATCGAATAAAAGAAAAATATCTTAAAACTTTTTCTGTTATAAATATCATTCCAAAAGAAATTTTTGATTTTTAACATAATATCCTTAAAATATTGCCTAATATTGTAGTTCAAAATTTTTACTCTTTGTAAATTATATTTCTTATTGATTTTAGTGTCAACACCGCAAGCGCAAATTTTGTCTAAAGTAAAGTAATAATTTATATAATACATTAAATATTGACAAAATAAATAAACAATGTTATTATGATTACAGAAAGAAAGGAAAAAATGGAATTAGATAAAAAAACACTTGATGCATTTTATGGGGAAAAACAAAAAGAAAAAGAAGAATATGAAAAAGAAAGACAATATCTTTTAAAAGAACTCGGAAAAAATGTGACGCCTGCAATGTTGTTATACGCAAGCAATAAAGAACTCAAAAAGGAACTTGAAAAAATTAAAATAAAAGTTACAAACTCACTAAAACCAATTAAAGAAAAACCTATTGAAAATCATAAAGCAGAATGGAAAGAATGGAATAATATAGAAGATAAACCAAAAACTTTTACAGATGATATAGATAAGCACGAAATATTGAGAGAATTTGCGATTTATTGTTATGATAATGGTAAAATGCCTTTGGCTAAAGGTTATAAAAGACTTGGTTATTTTCATAATAAAAAAAGCGGTTTTGATAGTGTAGTTGCTTATAATGACAAAACAAAAGAACTTGTTATTGCTTTTAGAGGTTCTAAAGAAATTTTAAAAGATTATATTGTAGCTGATGGTGAATTAGCGCTAAATTATGATAATATTCAGCAATTTAAAGATGCGCAAGCATTATATAAAAAACTTAAACAAGATGATAATTTTAAAGATTATGAATTTTATGCAACCGGAACATCGCTTGGCGGAGCATTGGCAGAATATATCGGCGGAAAAAATAATATCAAGGCAGCTTCCTTTAATAACTATGTTGGCGCAAAAAAAATGCTTGAAAAAGAATTAAAAGAAGGAAAAATAACAAAAATATATAATAGTAATGTAATTAATTATTCAAGTAACCAAGATTACTTTTCAAGAAATACATATAAAAATAATATTGGAACTGTCGTCTCTTGTACTCCCGAAATAAAATACGGGCATGGAGCTTTAGAGACGAGACACAAAGTTGAAAGTATCGGGGATTTGAGATTTGTTAAGAAAAAAATACTACAGAGAATTGTAAGCAAAACTTCAAATCTTATAAAAAATGATAAAACAAATACGCAAACGGATTCTTATCCTAAATTGGGAGGTAAAATCTCAAATAAACAAGACCAAAATGATTCTTCATTGGTTTTAAAAGGTTCAATATCTTATGATGAATTTTCTGGTAATTCAAGAAATGAAAACGAAAGCAATAATTCAGACTCTTTAAATGAAGAAGAACAATGCATCGGATATCACAAAGTTTCTTCCTATGAAAGAAAAGACGGAACGCATGTTTCAGGTTATACAAGGTCTTGCAATGGCAGACATTTGTAACAAACTGAAAGAAAATAATTAAAATTGCGGTCAAACGCTAAAAGATGTATATTTTAAAGAAAAGTTAAATAAAATTAGTCCTTAAATAATTTATAAGGTTCAATTTTAAAATAATTTGCAATTTTTTCAATTTTATCTATCGTGATATTTATTTTACCTTTTATCAGTTTTGAGATATAAGAATTATCAAATCCGAGAATTAAAGAAAGTTCCTCTTTTTTAAGATTGTGTTTTTTTAAAAGCTCGGATAAATTTTTGCCTAACTTTTGTCTTAAGTTAATTTCAAGTACCATATAATCTATTATAAATATTTCTTTAAATATTTTCCCGTATAGCTTTTCGGATGGGTGATTATTTTTTCCGGTGTTCCTTCAAAAATGACTTCTCCTCCGCCTTCTCCGCCTTCAGGTCCAAGGTCGATTATCCAATCGGCGCATTTTATAATATCCATGTTATGTTCGATAATTAAAATCGTATTTCCGCTATCGGCAAGCAATTGTAGCATTTTCATTAATT
>CANQAW010000149.1 GCA_947589525.1 Candidatus Gastranaerophilales bacterium | reverse complement strand
ATATCGGTAAACCTCAGGTTGCTTATCGTGAAACAATCAGAGGCACAGCCGATCAGGATTCTAAATTCATTCGTCAGTCCGGCGGTAAAGGTCAATACGGCCACGTTAAAATTAAAATATCTCCCGCTGATGAAAATGCCGGATTTGTATTTGAAAATAAAATTGTCGGCGGTGCAATTCCGAAAGAATATATTGAACCTGCCAGAAAAGGTATGGAAGAAGCGCTTGAAGGCGGTATCTTAGCAGGATATCCGATGATTGACGTTAAAGTTGAACTTTATGACGGAAGCTACCACGAAGTTGACTCATCTGAAATGGCATTTAAAATTGCAGGCTCCATGGCAATTAAAGAAGGTGCTAAAAAGGCTCAACCCTGTATTTTAGAACCTATGATGAAAGTTGAAATTGAAATACCCGAAGAATTTACGGGTACAATTATAGGTGATATTTCAAGACGACGCGGAAGAGTTGAAGGTCAAGAACCGTTAGGAAATACGGGAAACGTAATTGTCAGATGTATTGTTCCTTTGGCAAATATGTTCGGTTATGCTACGGACTTGCGCTCTAATACTCAAGGCAGAGGCACTTTTTCAATGGAATTTAAATGTTATGAACAAGTTCCTGCTAATATTGAAAAAGAAATTATTTCTAAATCTACCGCTTCGGCTAACTAATCCGTTTAAATATAAAAAATCCCAAACAATTGTTTGGGATTTTTTTTGTGTATTTAATTTATTTTAATTTTATAAATCTTGCAAAAGTGTTCGGATTGATGTATCCGTTATTTAACGTTAAATATCCCGTTTTATCGGATAATATATCAATTTTTGCTTTATGAGAGTTAAGCATTACTTTTCCTTGCATAAAAAGCAGTTTCGGTTCACTAAAATACGCAACGGGGTTTTTATTTTCGTCTAATTTATACAACTGCTTACTTAAAACAGTTGCAGTTTGATTATAAGGAAAATAGCTGATTATAGGCTCTATAAACACAAGACGGGGTTTTATTTCGTTATTTCGATTTTTTGCATAAATGACCATACTTTTTGCTTTTAGCCTGTTTTGCGATACTTTTTGCACCTCATTCAGTGTGTAGTTTCTTTTTATTACATCCGCAATATCCGAATATATATTGTCGCTGAATTGGGCACGACCGACACAATGTACTTCTTGTGCGCTTTCAAGTCCGTTTTCTTTTTTGTAATTTTTTAAAATAAGTTCCGATTCAAATCCGTAGTAATATACATCATCGTTTTCTTTGTTTCTTTCAACGCCGTACGAAGGTACAATTATATCACTGCCCGTTGTTAAATTTTCTCTGATTGCAATTTTACAGTTTGTGTCGTCTTTTTCCGCATTTACTATGCCCAGTTCCCTTATTGTGTGCTTATCTATCATTTCTTGGGCTTTATTTTTCCAATAAACGTAGTTATTTCTTGCCGTGTTAAAGTCTTTTTTAGAAATATATTTTATATCTTTCAGTTTCTTTTTGGAGTCTTTAAAATCTTGCGTGATTTGAGCGATGTAACTTGCTCTTTCTGCTTTGTATTCATCTTCAAGAATTTTTTGTTCATTTCTGTTGTATTTGATTTCGCTGTTCATTTTTATGATATTGGACGGCTGTGTAACTGATTTTTTTTGTGAAGCGAAATTTATACTGTTTCCCGTTAGTTTAATTGATGTAAGTATTTTTTTAAAACATATAAATAAAAAAAATTGCCAAAAAAAAGACGCTTAATGCGTCTTGTTGTAAACCTACCATTCTCCTCCATTTCACTAAATAGTTAAAATTTATTTATGTATATAACTATTTATAAAATCTTTTTTATTTTTACTCTTTTTTCTCTCTTGATATCTTCTTGCTTACATTATAATAAAGTATTTTTTTGATGCTAAATTGCTATATCAGGTAAATATTTTATATATATTTTTTTCATACTTGCCTGAAATTCAATTATAATCGAAAAATAATATTAAGAAATATTACAAAAAAAATTTTGAACAATAAAATAAATAATTCGTTATAATATACATAACAAAAGGATATTAAAATGGATAAATTATCAGAACTAATCAGAGAAGCAAGACCGCTTTACAAAAAACGCAAAAGACAAAGAGCTGTTATATTTACTACCCTTGCTTTGTTTGTACCTTTTTTCGTATTTACGACCTGTGTTCAAATTTATAATACGGGTAATGATTTATACACCGCTTTGTCGAACAACGATTTAATTGCAACATACTTTGAAGATGAATTTGGCTTATTTGAGGAAAATTAGTTGAAAGATTTAATTACAAAAAATCACTATAAAATCCAATCCATTATAAAGAAATTTACCGGAAATTACAGTGAAGATATAGAACAAGAAGTATATATAAAAATAGTAAAAAACATATCCAAATATCAGGAAAGAAACAAATTTTCGCAATGGGTATCAACTATTACCGCAAATATTTGCCGTGATTATTTAAAAAGTTCATTTTTTAAAAATAATTCAAATACCGTTTTTGATAATGAACTGTTAAATAACGCCAAATCAAATTTTCAGCCCGAAATAGCGTATTCACAAAAAGAACGGCAAAAAATTATTCTTAAAGCAGTTTATACTTTGCCCGCAAAAATGCGAGAAGCAATTATACTATACGAATTTGAGGATTATTCGTATGAACAAATTTCAAAAAAATTAAATGTACCCATAGGTACCGTAAAATCGAGAATAAATCAAGCGCGCAAAATTTTACAAAAGTCACTACAGTTTTTAATAGGAGATGAATAAAATGAACAAAAAAATGCTTTTAACTTCAATTTTAACTATGTCATTAGCTATGTCGGCAATGTCTGCCTTTGCGGATACTCCCACTACTCTTGAAGCTAAACCTCCGCTTCAAAAAGTTACAAAAGTGCCCTACAAGGCCCCTGAAACAAAAATCGACAGGCAGAAAAAAGCAGAAGAATTTAATAAAATGCTTGAAACCAGACTTAATCTTACACAAGAACAGATAAATACAATTGAAAAAAACAGAAAAAAATACAGAAAAGAAATGCAAAAAGTTTTCAATGACATGAGAAAAGAACAAAAAGCCATAAGAGATGTGTATATGACAGGTATTCCCGAATATCAGGCAAA
This sequence comes from Candidatus Gastranaerophilales bacterium, assembly GCA_947589525.1. Taxonomy (GTDB): domain Bacteria; phylum Cyanobacteriota; class Vampirovibrionia; order Gastranaerophilales; family Gastranaerophilaceae; genus RUG14156. The sequence continues at coordinate 1,489 of CANQAW010000149.1, read as the reverse complement.
AGTCAAAACTTCGGCATCAAAAGCAAAACTTGCCCTGCTTAAGCAAAAAGCAGATACTTTAAGGGAAGAAAATTTAAAAAACTTCGAAGCCGTATTAACGCAAGAACAAAAGACAGAGTTTGAAAAAATCAAAACCGAAATGAAAGAAAAGAGAAAATCTCATCATCACAGAAGAATGATTATGCCGGTTCAAAAACCTGTACCTGTTGAAAAATAAATAAAATTAAAGCCTGACTTTACGGAGTCGGGCTTTGTTTTTTAAATATATTTTTTAAGTCGTCAAAACTTATTTTTGGCAATTTTATATTTGGTTTTTTAAAATTAAATTTTCCCGCCGTAAAATTACGTATTGTCTCGGGTAATTTTTTAGCTTTGTTGATTATTTGCGAAAAGTTTATTTTCTTGCTTTTTATAAGTGCTATAGCCGCAATTATTGATGTAACGGCTAATATAATTTTAGCTATTGATTTGATTTTATTTTTTGTACTTTTTTTTAATCCTGTTCTTACAGGTGCTCTGTATCTGCTTTCATAAGGATTCCCGCTTCGAATGTATTCGTTTAACGAACCGCCCATTCCAAGCACTCTGCGTCCGCACATATCAGTAACAGAGCCGTTGAAGTTGTTAATTCCGTATTCCATATTATAATAAAGTATTTATAATAAAAAAAATTGCCTGATAGCTTTTCTTTTGTTATAAATATTTATATGAAAAAAGAAACAATCGGAATTTTGCAGTTTGGCTGTTCTAAAAATTTGGTCGATTTAGAGCTAATGCTCGGTGTACTTGTAAAAAACGGCTATAAATACAGCTTAAACCCCTATGACAAAGGAATAAAAACCGTTATTATTAATACCTGCTCTTTTATTGCCGATGCCGAAAAGGAGAGCGTGCGGGCAATTATGGATATGATACAAAATAAAAAAAGAGTTATTTTAACGGGCTGTCTTGTGCAAAAACATAAAAACGAATTAAAAGAACTTTTACCCGAAATTAAAAATTTTGTCGGTGTTACGTGCTATGACAAAATCGTTGAGGCAATTGAAAACAAGAGTTATTTTAATGTTGAAAACAACCCTTGCTATAATTATATGGAAAATGTTCACAGAGAACAAATTACCGTTGGCGCTTCTTCATATATTAAAATTGCGGACGGTTGTTTTTATAACTGCGGGTATTGCGTTATACCTAAATTAAGAGGTTCGTATAAATCAAGAAAAATCGAAAATATTGTTAACGAGGCGCATGAGCTTGCAAACAAAGGCGTAAGTGAAATTATTTTAATAGCACAAGACACAACAAGCTATGGTATTGATTTGTACGGAAAACCCATGCTCAGCGAACTGCTTTATAAATTAAACAACATTGAAAATCTTAGCTGGATAAGATTACTCTATGCTTATCCGACTAATTTTGATGAAAAATTGATGAAAACAATTAATAAGCTCGATAAAGTTGTTAAATATATTGATATTCCGCTACAGCATTC
>CANQAW010000148.1 GCA_947589525.1 Candidatus Gastranaerophilales bacterium | reverse complement strand
TAAGTATGGAATTTTGAGCAAATTTTTCTACATTTGAAGGGTCATAAAAAATGCTCGTGCCGGCTTTTGCATTTGTCATCGGAAGCGAACCGATAAAATCAATCAGGCTGTTAAATGTATTTCTTGATTGTTCATCGTGTCCGTACGGAATGCTTATTGCACCGGTATTGTTATCAAGTACTATATTTGCGTTAGAAAAATTTTCGCTAAAGAATTTTTTGGCTTCAAAGGCTGTAATACCCGTGGATCTCAAATCTTTTATAAAATCTTCATTATTCATTAATGCGCCTAAGTCCTGAACTGCTTTGTTTGCGCTTGAATATGAATCTACGCCGTCTGTTCTTGTATTGGTTAAATATTCCGAATATTTATCTTTTACATCATTTAAACTTGAAGTTTGGTTAACTACGTCATGGACCGAATCATTTTCATTTGAAACAGAGTATTTTTCTGCCATGTTAGTTACAAAATCTACTTTTTTGGGAGAATAAACCGGAATATTGTTATCCAAGTCATTATTTACGATATTTGTCGATATATTACCGATTTGTACCAAAGATTTGGATAATATTTTCATAGCCGAGCTTGTTGAAACATATTTGGCTTGAAGCAGACTTCTTTGTTCAATTAAGCTTGTAATGCTGTTTACCATTGAATTTAGTTCGGTTTTTTTGTTATCCAAAGTTGTTAAAATTAAATCAATTTCGCCTGCTAATGATGTATTTTTGGCATCTTTAATTCTTTTTCTTATTTCGCTCGAAACTTCGTCTTTTTCAATTCTTCCTTTTTGAAACGAATTCATAACATCGTTTACAATAAATGCAACATCATTTTTTTGTTGTTTTTCAAGCTGTTTTGATTTGCTTTGAGCAGATAATGCAAGATTTTGTATATTTTCGGATTCTTGCGCAATTTTTTCATCCTTGTTGGACATTTTTGCTTCTAAATCTTCAATTTGCTTCTCGTAGCGTGTTAATTTTTCTTGCAAAGTTTTTTGCTGATTTGTAATCGAAACTTTATCGGTTGCATTTGCGTTGTTGCTTCCGCTTTGAACAAACATTTGCAATTCGTTTTTTATGGAAGAAATATTGGTGTTTTTATCAATATTGCTTTCATTTACATTTAAGTTTGCAAGTTTTTTAATTAAATTATCCGCGTAACCTGTGCCATAAACACTCATATTCCTTTTGCCCCTTTCAAAAATTACATTTCTAAAAAAGGAAATCGACAATTTTAATAAAAAACTTTAATAATATAGCATATTATTTTACAAAAATTAACAAAGGGATTTATTCGCTTATATAGCCTGCAATAGCTGACTTTGAAGCTGTATACGGACCGGAAAGATATATAAATCCTTGAGTATTTCCCATTCTGCCTTGAAAATTACGATTTTGGGTTGCCAAGCAAACTTCTCCATCGCCCAAAATACCGCCATGTACACCTACGCAAGGACCGCAGCCTGCAGGCAGAAAGTTCGCACCTGCTTCAAGAAAGATTTCGATTAATCCTTCTTTTGCAGCCTGTATGTATGTATCTTTACTTGCGGGAACTATAATCAATCTTACATGAGGCGCAACTTTTTTACCTTTCAATACATTTGCCGCAATTCTCAAATCTTCTATTCTTCCGTTTGTGCATGTTCCTATAAAAACTTGGTCGACTTTTACGTTTTTTAATTCTTGCGCAGGTTTTACATTATCAACCGAGTGCGGACAAGCAACCATTTGCGGAATTGAGGATGCATCTATTTTTATTATTTTTTCATATTGCGCATCTTTATCGGCTTTTATTTCTTTAAATTTATCAGCTCTGCCTCTTGATTTTAAAAATTCTTTTGTTTTTTCATCCGTTTCAAACAATCCCGCTTTAGCACCCGCCTCTACCGCCATATTTGCCAAAGTAAATCTTTGTGACATGGACATTTTTTCAATAGTTTCACCGCAAAATTCAAGCGCCTTATATGTTGCACCGTCTGCGCCTATTAAACCTATTAAATACAGCATTAAATCTTTTGAAGTAACATTTTCCCGAAAATCGTTAAACACTTCGATTTTATACGATTGCGGAACTTTAAACCATGTTTTGCCGTATGCCATTGAAACGGCAATATCAGTCGAGCCCATTCCCGTAGCAAAAGCGCCGAGAGCGCCTGAAGTACAAGTGTGCGAATCGGCACCAACCAGTATTTCTCCGGGATTAACAAATTCTTCAACTAATCTTTGATGGCAAACGCCCTGACCTATGTCGGATAATACGGCTCCTTCTTCTTTTGCAAATTCTCTTATTATGTTGTGGGCATTAGAAAGCTCTTTTCTGGGAGAAGGGGACGCATGGTCTATAAAAAGAATGGTTCTTTTCGGGTTTTTTAATTTTTTATTCAACTTTTTAAATTCTTTAATGGCAAGCGGGCCTGTTCCGTCTTGCGTTGCGCAAACGTCAACATTTGCTATCACCAATTCATTAAAAGATACAATATGATCAGTATGAGCTGATATTATTTTTTGCGCTAAAGTTAAACCCATTAATAAATTCTCCCGATATTAGCTATTTTTCAATATTATATTATAAAAACAATCTTTAAGGCATAAAACGTGTTTCCGTATTATACGGCAAGCGAGTTTTATATATTTTTACAATTATTTAATTTTGTTTCCAATATGTTTCAAAGTTTTTTTCTATATCATTTTGCAATGTTTTTAAACTTGCTTCAATTTCAAGTCTTATTTGTTCCGTTTCTTGTTCATCACACTCCTGCGGTACATAAATCGGTTTTCCAAAAAGCATAACAAGCCTCGTACCGATTAAAGGAAAACGAAATTCATCCCAAGATTTAAATTTTAAAAAAGTAATATCAGGACTCCACCAAACCGCAGGCACAACAGGCACTTGGGTTATTTTGGCAATTTCAATTATTCCCTTCTTAACCACTCCTCTCGGCCCTTGAGGTCCATCTATTGTTATAGCGCCGTTAACATCTTCTTCTTTAATTTTTTTAATTAATTCATAGGTAGCTTTTGCTCCTCCTTTTTGGTGCGAACCCCGAACCGTTTCAACACCCATTGCGTTAGCTGCACGGGATATTATTTCTCCATCTTTAGAGTTCGACACCATTATTGCGGTTTTTCTTTCCAAATTACACGAAAAAACTCCGCACTGATGCGCATGTAAAAGCGCAAAAATACATTTTTCTTTCGGATAATTAATACATTTGCACTTGTAGAAAAAACGAATTACATGAAATAAAATTATTACCAATTTAGATGTTATTACAAATTTTATGTCTTTATTGTACTGTTTATTTATAGATTTTTTAATCAATTTTTAATCCTGCCTTCGTTAAGTAGTTGTCTAAAACACTCCAGTTGAACTTTCTGTAATCCGTATAATTATCATTTTCCTCTTCGATAAATTTTGCGATTTTGCATACAAGTTCATCTTTTGTATAGTTGTATATATCTATGTTTTCAATATTAAGTTCATTGCAAAAAGTTTTAATTTTATCATCATACGCCAGAGCGAAGGTTTTTGTTTTTAGCGCATTGGAAACTATAGCGCCGTGAAGTCTTGTTGAAATCATATATTTTGCACTGTTTATGATTTTAAACACTTCATTTGCAGAAGCGCTTTGAATTAAATTCGATTTTATATCGTATTTTTTTAATTCGTCTGAAAATTCAGTGCAGATTTTGCAGTCATATTCTTTTTGAAACGGAATAATTTTTAAATTATTTATCTTGGTTTTTGATATGGCAAATGCTAAATTTTTTATAAATTCTTCAGACAAATTTCGTGCGTCTCTAAGCTGTATTAGTAGTCCTTTTTTTTCTTTTTCAATTTCAATATTTTCCAATAAAGAATAAATCGGGTCGGATGTTAAATCAGCTTTAATGCCGTATTGTGCCATTTTTTTAATACTGTTTTCATCCCGCAGAGATATAAAGTCAACCGTTTTTAATATATTTTTTGTTATAAAGTTGCAAAATTTGCCGTTTACGCCTTCAAACCCTTGGGAAAAAATTATAACTTTTTTATTAAATAAAACTTTAGCGGTAAATATTATAAAAATATAATAAAACAAGCTAAGATTGCCGGTTTTGTTTTGTAATAAACTGCCTCCGCCCGAAATTAAAATATCGCAATTTGCAACAGTCCTTAAAACTTCTGATGCCGATTTATAATAACACGTCTCTACACCGTATTTTACAGCTGTTGCCTTCGGGTTATTACAAATTGCACTAACTTGACAGCCTAAACTTTTAAGATGCTTTGATAATGCGCAAAAAATTGCCTCATCTCCGAAATTTTCAAATCCGATGTAGCCGCTAACCGCTATCTTGTTCATAAATTTAATTATATAACGAAATATTAATATATACAATTTGTTATTTTTTAAAAAGTATTTGTAAAATTTTTTTTATTTGTAATATAATTAATTCAAGACCTTTTTATTATTTCGGGACGTAGCGCAGCTTGGTAGCGCACTACCTTGGGGTGGTAGGGGTCGCAGGTTCAAATCCTGTCGTTCCGAAATTTTTTAATGTTAACTGTCCATCTGCTTAATGTAATATGCTTTTGACAGTTATTTTTTGTAAACATTTGTAAAAAACAACCCATTATCTCTTGCATTATATTTTATTTTAAAATAAT
>CANQAW010000147.1 GCA_947589525.1 Candidatus Gastranaerophilales bacterium | reverse complement strand
ATTTTTATATAAAAATTAATACCTATTGATGATATAAACGGCTCTAATATTGAAAAAGCGGTTTATATCATCAATAGGTATTAATTTTTATATAAAATTTGACACAATGCTTTGATTAATGGTCTAATTGTATATAACCAGATAGTCTAAGTATTTTTTGAATGTATATTAGAGAAATTGAAATAGATAATTTTAAATCTTTTGCTTCAAAAGTTTCTGTCCCATTGTTGCCCGGATTTACAACAATTTCGGGACCGAACGGTTCGGGCAAAAGTAATATTATAGATAGCATTTTATTTGCGCTTGGTCTTACTTCGGCTCGCACCCTGCGCTCCGAACAAGGTGTTGCCGATTTAATTACAACGCATAATAAAAGAAATGAAGCTTCCGTTAAAGTCACTTTTGTGTCGGATAATGAAGAAAATAGCGAATTTTCCATAAAAAGATACATTAAAAAAGGCAAAAACGGAGTACAATCAACTTATTATTATAACGATAAACCCGTAACTTTAACTCAAATACACTCGGAACTTGAAAAATTCAACATTACTCCTAACGGCTATAACGTTATTATGCAGGGTGATGTTACGGCAATTACAAATTGTTCCGCCTTGGAGAGAAGAAAAATAATAGATGAAGTAGCGGGGACTGCTGATTTTGACCGCAAAATTGCTCTTGCAAGCGAGCAAATTCAAGGCGTTGAAGATGAAATAGCAAATAAAAAAATTCTGATGGATGAGATTGACTCTCGAATTGAACAATTAAAAGAAGAAAGAGAAGTTGCTCTTAAATATAAAAAATATAAAGACGAAAAGACTTCTCTTGAAACCAAAATTCAAAGCGCAAAGTATTTTGATGTTAAAAAATCACTTGAGCTGGTTCACCAAAATATTCTTCTTGCGGTAAAACAAAAAAAAGAACTTCAGGAAAAATTAAAAGAACTGCAATCTAAAATTGATGATACAAAATTCAAATACGATGAAGTAAATGAAAAAGTTAAAGCCCAAGGCGAAGAAAAGCAACTGGAAGTAATTAAAAAGACTCAAGAAAAAAAAGGCGAGATAGAGCGCAAAAATTCTTCCGCCGCTCTTGCGAACAAAACAATCATAGATAATAAAAAATCAATCGAAAGTTATAAAAACGGCATTGACAATCTTAAAACAAAAGTCGAAGAATACAAAAAAGCAATTGCCGACAAAAATAAAGAGCTAAAAGAACTGAATAATTCTCTAAAATTAAAAAAAGAGCAGTTAGACAAAATCCTTCTTGAAATGACGGGATTAAATAAATCTGCCGATGAACACATTCAAAATCGAAACAAAATAAAAAAAGAATTAGACGACCTAAAAGACCAAGAAACGGCAATTTTAAAAGAACAACTTCCCAAAGAGAATGAATATAATAATCTTTTGGAAAAATCCAAAGAGACAAAAGAAAAAATAGAAAAGTTGTTAAATAACGCAAAAGTGTTTGAAGATGAAAAGGATAAATTAAATCTCCAAATCGAGAAATTAACTCAAGAAACGGATGATTTTAAGATTATTCAAACAAAAAGCTTTGAACAGCTTGATAAAACAAAAAATTTAAAAGAAGATACATTCTATAAAATACAAAAGACTCAGCAAAAAATCGCAATACTTGAAGCAAACAAAAACGCCTATAAATCAGCAGGAGCAGGTTCGGGAGTTGAAACGGTTTTAAATGCTCACATAAAAGGAGTTCATGAGCCTCTTGCACGTTTGGCTGATGTTGAAGATGACTATATTGATGCAATAAATGTCTCGCTTGGCGCAAGAGCTTATTCGATTGTTGTTGATACTCAAGATGTTGCTTATCGCGCTATTGAGGTTTTGCGTTCCCAAGGCAGAGACAGAGCCTCATTTATCCCCATGGATATAATTAAAAAAGCACCAAACAAGCTTTCTTTGCCCAAAGAAAAAGGTGTAATTGATTTTGCAATTAATTTAATTGATTTTGATGATAAATATTTAGATGCTTTTTATTTTGCGCTCGGTGAAACTGTTGTTGTGGAAAACGAAATGACTGCAAAAAAACTGGCAGGTAAATATAGAGTCGTAACGCTTGAAGGCGATATAACGGAAAAAAGCGGGTTAATTACAGGCGGAGCCAAGAAAAAGACGGCAGGTTTATTTGATAAATCACAGGAAAAGGAGCTTGAAAAAACCAAAAAATTATTGGAAAGCCTTCAAAAAGAAGCCCAAAAACTGACAGAAGAAGAAAAAGATTTAGAACGAAGGCTTGAAGAAAATCGTCAAAAATATTCAACTTCAATGAATGTTTTAAATTCTGCAAAATTAGAGCTTAAAAATCTTATTTCAAATAATGAAGCTTCCGCAAATATTATTAAAGAAGGCGAAGAAAAGCTTCAAAGCTTTAGCGGACAAATTAAAAAATTAACCAAAGAATTGGATTTGATTGAAGCTAAAAGAATTAAGCTTAATGACAAAACTCAAGAAAAACAAAAAGAGCTTGAAGAAGTTGAAAAATTGATTGATGAAGGCGAGCTTAAAAAGCTGAGAGAAAGAACCTCTGCCGTTGAACAGGATATTAAAACCATTGAAAAGAACATAATGGTTAAAGAAAATGAAATCGAAAAAGACGAAAATCAAATTAAATTCCAGCAAAATCAAATTTCAATGCGTGAAAACGATATCAAAAAGCTGAGCACGGATAATGAAAATCTTCAAAATGAAATCGTGCAGTTTAATTGCGAAATTGAAACATTGCAAAAAGATTTAGCAGAGCTTGAAAAAGAAGTTGAAGAACTCGGTAAAAACTTAACGGAATTTCAAAAAAAACGGGATGAAATTCAAGAACAGCTGTTAAATTTAAAAAATGACAAAAATAAGCTTGAAAACGAGCTTGAAAGATTGTCGGAACAAGACGAAGCAAATAAAACCAGAAGGCGTGAGCTTGAACCGATACTGGAAAATATTTTAAAAGAATTTGAAGAAAACGGAATTAAAGTATCGGAATTAGACCAAATTGAAATTTCACTCGATGAAATCAATGCAAAAATATCCAAACTTCAAAAGAAAATGGATGATTTAGAGCCGGTTAATATGCGTTCGTTAACCGAATATGACAGCGTTTTAGAGCGCCAAAATCAAAATAAGCAAAAAGTTGAAACTTTAGAAAACGAAAAAAATGAAATTAAATCAAGAATGAACGGTTATCAAGGGCTTAAAAAAGAAACATTTTTAGATGCTTATAATTCAATAAATAAAAACTTTAAAGAAATTTTTTCTCAAATTTCTCAAGGGCAAGGCTCGCTTCATTTGGATAATCCTGATGACCCGTTTGCAGGCGGTTTGTCTTTTAAGGCAAATATCAGAGATAAAGTTAATCAAAAACTTGCAAGTATGTCAGGCGGTGAAAAGTCTCTAACGGCGCTTGCTCTTTTGTTTGCCATTCAAAAATACATGCCTTCTCCTTTTTATGCGCTTGATGAAGTTGATATGCACTTAGACGGTCCAAACGTGGAAAGGCTTGCTTCAATCATAACAAATCAATCAAAAAGTGCTCAATTTATGGTTGTATCTTTAAGAAAACCGATGCTGGATAATGCAGACAGAATGATTGGTGTAACTCAAAAAGATAAAGGTGTTACAAAAATCTCGGGAACTAAGATAAGGGAAGAATAATGACTAATGCACTAAGTGAATTTTATAACGATAATAAAGAAATATATAATCAAATCGAGGTATTGGATTCAACCGTTGATTTTAATCAAAATGTTGAATTTGTTTCAAAATCAGGCATTAAAAAAAATATTCAAACCGATGCTATAGAAATCATTCTTGATTTGGTAAAACAAGGCAAAATCGACCCTTGGAACATTGATATTGTTGACCTTTACGATAAATATATTGCCCGAATTAAAGAATTAAAACTTGAAAATTTACGTTCTGTAGGAAAAGCGCTGTATTTTTCTTCAACTCTGTTAAAAATTAAATCCGACATTCTGCAGGGAATAACGGTGGATGATTTTAATGTTCAAAGCGAAGATTTCTTTGAAGATGATATTGAAGATGATGATATGGAACAGCTTCAATTTTCGACAACTAATGTTGTTTCTTTTGATGAAGTTTTGCAAAGAAGAACATCAGTCCGCTTAAATCGTAAAAGAACGGTTACTTTAAAAGATTTAATAAGACATATTCAGTTTTATGAAGAATTGGATAAAAAATATGCAATTAAACACGCACTTGATAAAAAAGAGCGGATTGTAAGAAACTATTCAAAATTAAAAGCTTCGGAAATAAAAGAACTTGCACACGTTGAGTATGTAGAGCAAGTTGTTGAAAAAATGAGGCAAAACCTTAAACAGCTTTTAAAAAAAGAAGAAAAAATAGAGCTGAGAGAGCTTTGTTTATTGGGTTTTGACAGAAGCTCAGCTTTTATTTCCCTTTTATTTTTGTCAAGAGAGGGCGAGTTTGACATATATCAAAAAGAATTTTACGGAACTATTGTCATAGCTTGTTCCGCAGTAGAATCTTTGGAAAATGTTCTGCATCATATAGAAAGTGTTGGTTCATGTTGAGTAATTTATCTAGTGTTTTTCAAAGTGATATAATGTTATGTGAAGCAGAAAATCCGGGTTGACAACAGCCCGGATTTTGATTATACTGGAATCACCATTCTGTAAGG
>CANQAW010000146.1 GCA_947589525.1 Candidatus Gastranaerophilales bacterium | reverse complement strand
CCCGGGACATGGCGCAAAAACAACAATTGCGCATGAAAAAAAATATAATCCGTATTTTGGAAGTAATTATTAATTAAGCGGCATTATAATAAAAATTTTCAATAGCAACTTTTTTTATTTACACATTTTAAATACATGAATGTATAAATAAAATTTGGAGCCAAAAATGAAAATTGCCACTTCCCCATTGATTTCCGTAATGTCACATAATATGGTTAAAAAACAAAATACTAATGTAAGATTTAATAATCAAAATGATATTTTTGTTAAAAGTAAAAACATTTCTTTTAAAGGTAATAGCCTGAGCGCTAAATATGAACCTTTGAAAGCTGATTTAACAGACTATATTATGAATGCGGATGAAATTGATTTATCCGAAATAAGAAATATTATAAAAAAATATTCCCCGACAACAGGTTTTGATGATTTTAAAAAACTTCCCAAAAATAATAATGTACACAACAATGTAACAACGGGATATACTCAACAACAAATGCAGTTTGCGCAAAACGAAGACGGACAAATAGAGGTAGAAAATTTGCCTCAAAATATTTTTGTTGTTGTTGACAAAAATTTAAACAAAGAAAACAGAATAATTCTTCTTGACAGAATTTTGCATGAATGCACCCATGTATTACAAAATGAATCAGATGACCATCAATCTTATGTAGATTTTTATAATGAAGCTTTTAAAAGAATTAATGATTCTGATGTAGCATTAAATACAATTCAAGTAACAAACAGCATATTTAATTATATTGAAAATGATTCGATTATGACATTCTATAAAGCTTCCAAAAACTCTATGGGTTTATTGCCTAAAAATATTTCAAGATATAAATCAAATATTGATGATATATTTTTGAAAGAAAAGGGAACAAGTGTTAAAAGCAATGCTCAGGTTTTACTTAATAAGCTTATAAAAAATGTAGGTTCTCAAACAAAAATCGACAGAAAATTAATTTTGGATTTTGTTAAATTAAAATCGCAAAATGAAGCTGAAGCATATCAAAATGCCCTTAATTCGGATAAAGAATTGCTTGGAATTACGGGTGTCCCCGATTTTGATTTGAGAATAGATATTTATAAAGCAATATGCAAAGCTTGTGACAGCCTAAAATAAAACCCAAAAGCCCATATTATACAGCTTTAATAAGTTTTTATAAATTAAAGAGCAATTTATTGTGCCTTTTCAAAAGAACTTTTTGGCTGTTTGCAAACAGGACAGATAAAATCATCGGGCAGCGACTCAAAATCTCCTTCATATAAATAACCGCAAAACTTACATCTGTATCCGACACTTTTTTTCGGTTTAATATAAGTCGGGGCGTTTTTCGGGCTTGAGCCTTTTTTAACCTTATGATAATAAGCATAAGTCATTGGGGTTTGATTGTTAAATACATCTCCATCAAGGATTTTTGCTATAAATACACTATGAGTTGAAGTTTCAACAATATCTTTTACTTCGCAAATTAAATAACCGATTGAATTTTTAATAATGCTTAAATTATCAATTCTAATTTGTTCGATATTATCAAATTTATTAATATTTTTGCCGCTTTGAAAACCGAATGTCGGAATTATGTTATCATCAACATCTTGAGATAAAATTGAAACGGCAAATTTTTTATTTTTCTTTATACATTCATTTGTATAGTTATCATGATTTAAAGACAGTGCCACTGTGTCGGATGTTATTTGCATAAGACTGTTTGCAATGCAGCCTGTTTGTTTAATATCGTCATGGGTTGAAATTACATAAACTCCGTAAGATAAACTTCTTAAAATTTCATTATTCATATATTTTCCTGCTCCAGTTTTAATAATTTTTCTTTAATTTTTAAACCGCCTCTATATCCTGCCAAGTTGCCGTTTTTTGCAATAACTCTGTGACAGGGAATAATTATCGGCAGAGGATTTTTATTGTTTGCGCTTCCGAGTGCTCTATAAGCATTTTTGTGGTTAATTGATTGTGCAAGCTCGCAATAGCTGATTGTTTTACCGTAGGAGACAGAATTTAGCGCACTCCATACTTCTTTTTGAAACGATGTTCCTTTAAGTTTGTTAAGACTATAAGGAAGATTAAAATTTTTTCGTTTTTTGCTCAAGTATTCTTCTAATTGCCCGAAGGCTTCTTCTATAAGGGGTGTTTTTTTAAATTCTGCATTAAGGTTATTTTTCCCGAATAAAAGATTGACTAAAAAGCCATCATCCTCAACAAGAGTAATAAAACCAAGTTTTGTATTTTCAAAAAAATATTTCATAATAATATCTTTACTTATTTTTGTGTTTTGCGCAATAATTTTTTTATGAAGAAAATTTTTATCCCTTTATCTTTACCGTTTTCAATAAAATTATTTTTAATATTTTTCTTGTTGTTGTTTTTGTCGGCAACACAATCTTTTGCAATTATGGAAGCAGAGAAAATCTCTTTATCAAAAGCGCTTGAGCTTGCCCTTAGTACCAATCCGCAGTTAAAAATAGCGCATTTAGCGACTCTTGAGAGTGAAAATGATATTAAAGCTGCAAACAGGCTGCAAAACCCATCTTTGCATACTTATCAGAATATGGGTACGGCAGGGGAAGGCAACCCCCAACAAATAGGAGCCGATTATACCCTTGAAGTATTAAAAAGAGGTTTTAGAAAAAAAAGAGCGCAATCAAGTGCAAAAGAAGCCCTCTATATTGAACAATCGGCTCAATATAATTTAATTTTTGAAGTTAAAAAAGCATATTTTGATTTACTTTTAAAGAAGGCTAATTTAAAAATTATTGAAGAACAAAAAAATCTCTCAAAAGAGCTTTTAGATGACGCCATAAAAGAAGCTAAGCATTCAAACCTTAATAAAACAGATGTTATTCAGGCAAAAATATCCTATAATCGCTCGATTATGTATTATAACATTGCAAAAAGCGCAGTTATTTCGGCTCAAAATCATTTTAGTTCCGTAATGAACACAAAAGACGGGGATTTTGATACAAAAGAAGATTATTTAAACGATAATTATGAGCAACTTCTTACAATAAACCCGAAAGAGAATTTGTTGAATTTTGAAGAAGTTAAAAATTATACCCTGAAAAACAGAAAAGATTTATTAAGCGCACAGGCAAAAGTTGAAGAAGCAAAAAACAATTTGAATGTTGCTAAAAGTCAACTTATTCCCGATATTGAGATTAACGGAGGCTATGCCTATCAAACAAAAGGAATATCCGATACGGGATATTATCAAAACGGTGCTTATGCGGGTCTTAAACTGGTTAATATTCCTCTTATTTATCATTACCAGCCCGAAATAACCAACGCTAAGCTTGAAATAGAAAAAGCGCAGTTAAAATATGAAGATATGAAAATCGATATAATAAGAACGGTTACGGATTCTTGGGAAAAATTTATTATAGCAAGAGATACTTTGAATTTTTACAACAGCGAGCTTTTATCCAACTCAAAAGAGCTTTTGGAGTCATCGATTAAGAGTTTGGATAATAAAGAAATTGATTTAACTTCTTTTTTGGTTTCAAAAAAGCTCTATCTTGATGTTATGCTTAACTATCAAGAGGCATTGGCGGATTATTATATAAGTTATGCGGAGCTTTTAAGGGATATGAATGCAAATAGTCTTAATATGCAAAATGAAAACATCTGAGGCAAAAATCTTCAAAAACTTGTTTTTATTATTGTATGGAAAATAATTTAAATTTAAACGCAAATATTCCCGCTCCAAATATTGTTGATGAAACAAAAAGCATTGATTTTGACAATTCAAAGAAAATAAAAAGATATATTTATCCGAAAGTAGGAGCGGTTCAACCGCCAAAAATATCTCAAACTCCGCTGCAAGATACGCTGGAGCTTAAAAGACAAGAACACCCGAAAATAATATATAAACTTAATCCAAAAAAACAAATAAAAACAAAATTATTTAACATATCTTCGCTTTTGGTTTTTCTGCTCGGAGTCGGTGCGGGCATTGGCGAAATTATAAGACTGAAAAAATAATTTTGTAACCAAATATTAATTTTTTGTTCAAAAATTTTATTTTTCTGCTTTGTATATATGAAATTAATTTAAATTCTTGCATGTAGCATATTTTGCATGTAAAATTAATTTATTAAGAATGGAGCAACTGTAAATGAAAAAATTACTATTGAACATTGTCGCCCTATTGGCATTTGCGCTATATGCACTGCCTGCTGTGGCATCATATCAATTGGAACAGGGACCTGACAGCTATCCTGACCTACCGCCAAGTCACTGGGCTTATGAAGCTGTTACTTTTTTGACTGATAAACAAGTTGTTGTCGGTTATCCCGATGGTTTATACAGACCTGATCAAAAAGTTACCAGAGGCGAATTTGCAACAATGGTTATTAAAGCCTTAGGTTTGTATGAAAAAGATGTACCTCAAATTTTTGAATACAATGACACAAAAGATCATTGGGCAGATAGAAATATTCAAGTTGCGTCATACTACGGACTTGTTAAAGGCTATCCGAACGGAAACTTCTATCCGAATAAAGACGTAACAAGAATGGAAGCACTTAACGTTGTATTAAATGCTCTGTCTCCCGCAAATATGGATTCGGAACAAGCAAAACATTTTGTTTC
Source organism: Candidatus Gastranaerophilales bacterium (assembly GCA_947589525.1). Classification (GTDB taxonomy): domain Bacteria; phylum Cyanobacteriota; class Vampirovibrionia; order Gastranaerophilales; family Gastranaerophilaceae; genus RUG14156. The sequence continues at coordinate 99 of CANQAW010000146.1, read as the reverse complement.
AATTTATAAGGATTATTCAGACATTCCCGATTGGGCATTAATTGCAGCAGGTCAATCTCAAATGCTCGGTCTTGTTTATAATACACCCGGACATGAAAC
>CANQAW010000145.1 GCA_947589525.1 Candidatus Gastranaerophilales bacterium | reverse complement strand
ATTTAACGCTTTAAAACAAGCGCAAAATCGAAAAGTAAAAATAAGAAGTGTTCTTGATTACAGCAAAAATATGTTTGAAATTTATCCATATAGTGCGGATTTTATTCGTGAATTTAACCCGACAACCGATAAAACAAATATTTCCATGCATAATAAATTTATAATTTTTGATAATAAAAAAGTTTTTACGGGTTCTTTTAATATCTCTGAAACGGATATGACCGGCTATAGCTTAAATTCCGGAGTTTTGATAAATTCAAAAGAGCTTGCTCAATTGTATAAACAAGAATTTGAACAAATGTATAAAGGGAATTTTCAAAATAAAAAAGAAAAAATTTCATCAAAAGCTCTAACGCTTGACAATTTTAAAATAAAGCCTTACTTTCTTCCTAAAACAAACGGTTTTAAAGAGGGAATTGAACCTTATATAAAAAACGCAAAAGATGAGATTTATGTTTCAATATTTTTCTTAACGGATAACGACTTAATTAATGATTTAATCGAAGCAAAGAAAAGAAACGTGAATATCCTGATTTTAGCGGACGCAACGGGTGCTAATAATTTTAAAAGCGCAATAGAACGCTTAAGAAAAGCTCATATTGCGCTAAAAGTCGAAAACTGGGGCGGAAAAAACCACGAAAAGACTATTTTAATTGATAAAAAGGTTTTGATTTTGGGAAGCGCCAATTTTTCAAAAAGCGGATTTTATAAAAATGATGAAAACTTTTTAATTATTGAAAACAGCGAGCTTGCTTCAATTTACAGAGATTATTACTTGTTTTTGTTTAATTCCGTAGATAACAAATATCTTAAATTATACCCTCGCTCAGAGGGTTTTGAGTCGATTAATTCCTGCACTGACGGAATTGACAATAATCACGACGGAAAAATTGATAAAGATGACGACGGCTGTAAATGATAAAATTTTGTAATGTTTTTTACAAACGAAGCAATTTTTTGTTAGAATATTATAAAAGGATATAAAGGATATAAAAATGGAATTTTTCAGAAAACATAAACAGATAATAGGATTTTTTCTTGCCATATTTTTAGTTGCTTGGATGGTTGGTTTAACTGCGGTTGTCGGAATTTTATTTAATCAATAATTTTATGAATATATTAATTAAAAAAGCTGTTACAGTGATTTGTCTGGTGTTTTTGCCGTTTTCATTTTCAACTGCCCTTGCAGATAATGATGTGAAATTGGATGCGCAAAAATCTCAAATTGAAAACCAGAGAGGTCATGTAAAAAAAGAAATTCACAAATTAAAACTGCTGGAAAAAATCGAAACAAATAAGCTTTATAAAAACCAGCAGAAGCTTGAATATGCACAGCATTCTCTACAGCAAAACCAAAAACAATACGCAAATACTCAAAGCGAAGTTGCTCAGCTTGAAAAAAAGCTTGATGTTCTGCTTGTTGAACACAAACGCCACCAAGCGTATACTGCAAACAGACTTGTTCAAATTTTTAAGCATAAAAGAAATAAATATATTGATTTCTTATTTTCATCAGGCGATATAAACGCATTTTTAGACAGATTATATTTTGAAAATTTAATTATAGCATACGACAAAAAGAAGCTTGAGGAGTCAAAGCGCTGTGCAAGAGATGTCCTTGCTTTAAAATCAAGAATAGAAATGCAAAAAAGAAACCTTGAAGTTGCAATTTCCAATATAAACAAGGAACAAGTTAACATTCAAGACGCCATTTCCAAAAATGAAAAATTGATTGAAAAACTTCAAACAGACAGAGCCACTTGGGAAAAAGCCGAAAAGGATTTAGCAAAACAATCTAGGGCAATTTCTCAGATGATTAATCAGGAAATGAAGAAAACCGAAAAAACGGGCTCGGCACCGGTTATTGTAACAGGCGGATTTCAAAGACCCGTCCCCGGAAGAATTACATCTCCCTACGGTTCGAGAATGCACCCTATATTTAAAAGAAAAATTTTCCACTCGGGAGTTGACATAGGCGCTCCTTACGGAACTCCGATTAAAGCGGCTAATTCGGGCAGAGTTATATTTGTAGGCTGGTACAGCGGTTATGGTAAAGTTGTAATCATAAATCACGGTAATATCGGGGGAATACCCACCACAACTCTGTATGCTCACATGTCGACAACGCTTGTTCACCAAGGGGCAAATGTTTCAAGAGGTGCTGTTATAGGAAAAGTCGGCACAACAGGATATTCAACGGGACCGCATTTGCACTTTGAAGTGCGTCAAAAGGGAAACCCTGTAAATCCGCTTAATTTTATTAAGTAACTATCCATAAACTTATTTTTGATGTAAATTTAAAATATAAACTTTAAAGGCAGACAATTGTTCAAAATTAAATATAGACTTGGAATTTTATATGCTGTGTTGACATTAGTTTTATGTCAAACGGCTGTCTGCGCTCAATATGAGACTGTTAAAGCAACAACGGTCGGAAACGCAAACGATGTTACGGATGTTGATGAACAGGAGTATACTCCCACATATAATGATCCCGAGCTTCCGAACTTTTCGCCCGATGGTGCTATAGGAACAAAAATTGAGAAAAATATTAAAAATTTTTTATCGAAAAGAAAGCTTAAAAAAATAAATCAAGAGTCGGATTTAGAACAAATCCAAAATGAAGATACAAATGAACTTCAAGGCGCAAAAGTTCCCCAAGAAGAAGCAATTGAAGATAAAAACAAATTTCAAATTAATGCCGACAGGATAAGCTATGATGAAGCGGATGGAAACGTATATGCGAACGGCAATGTTGAAATTATTTCAAAAGCGCAGGATATAATTTTAAAATCGGATGAAGCTGTTTTGGATAAACTAAGCCAGACAATTAAGCTGTATAAAAATGTTAAAGTTCTTAAATCGGGTCTTGAAATGAAGGGCGATTATCTTCTTGTTGATTTAAACGAGCAGAATATTTTAATGGATAATCCGACTACTCAGGCATATTCTTTTGAAATTAATGCGCAGGAAAGTTACTTGATATCAAACAACATAGAAATGTTAAACGGTACAATAAAATCAAACAAAGAACAGGATATAATCCTTGAAAGCTCGGGGTTTCAACGTCTTGAAAATATCGGATACGATTACATCAGAAACAGAAATATGTTCAGGCAGACTAATGTGCAATCAAGAAGCCAGACTTATAAAATTGATTCAAAGCACATAGTTTTGAAAAGTTATAAAGACCATAATTCACTTCTGTTAAAAGGTTCTAATATATATTACAACAAGCATAAAATCATAAGAAATTCCGATATTGAAATAATTTCCGATAAAGATTACAGAACCATTGAAACGAATGCTCCCGAGTTTGGAAGTTTGAGAAACTTCGGTACTTATTTGGGTTACGGTTTTGTGTTCAAAATGCCTATGGGACACTCTCTTAAAATTATGCCCGCTCTTACTTACGGCGATTCTAATTTAGGGGTTGGCGTTTTTGGAAGATACAGAAGTGATAATTCAAGATTGGAAGCGGGATACAATTCTTCAACAACAAATCTTGTCGTAAGAGGAAGATATAAATTAACGGATAAAGTATCCGTAAGATACGGCAGAAACGCTTATATGCCCGAAGGTTTTTTGGGTGCGAGACGTTCGGGGTATGCGGTACAGATGGATTATCAAAATTCATTTTATAATCGTGATTTAGATTTAAACATTAATCATGGTGCATACGCAGGCTTATTTTCCGAATACAAAAAACACGATCAGGAGCATGCTTTTGCAACAACAAGATTTCGCTATATGGCGGAAGCGAGAAAGAAATTTTTCGGTTACGAAAATAAAGAGCAGGATTTATCAATGTCTTTGGGTTTGATAGCGCAAGGTGCGGGCACTGTTTACGGTACGGGCGAAACAACCGCAGTTGCAAGAATAGGCCCTTATATTTCAACTAAATTAAAATTTTGGGAATCAAGCTTAGGCTACATGATAACGGGCGAACACGGCGACAGCCCTTTTATATTTGATAAGTACAGATATGGTAAATCTTCAATAAATATTAACGAAAGATTTTCTATCACAAATAAGTTTGCGCTTGGTTTCAGAGCTACGGTATCTCCCTTGAAGGATAATTACGAAGACAAGCTTTTAACCGAGTCAAGATTGTATGCAATTTTCGGGCCCGAGGATTTAAAGCTTATTTTGTCTTATGACTTTGTTCGTGATATTGCGCACCTTGATATGATGTTTATTTTAGGTACTAAATCTTCAAGAATAAACTTTGAAAAATTCTCAACGGAAAACTTTGACGGAGGTCAGGAAAAAAGAGATTTTTATAAAAATGCAAAACCGGTCAAAATAAAACGCCCTTTGTTTGATGAAAGCGAAAATATTTAATTTTCCATTAAAGCTTTGAATTTTTGGTAATCTTCAATTGTATCAATTCCCGTAGGGTTTAAATCGGTTATTGCAACTTTTATTTTCATACCGTTTTTCAGCGCTCTTAACTGCTCTAAACTTTCCTGTTTTTCGATATCCGCTTGAGGAAGAGATGTCATTTTTATAAGAGAGTCTTTTTTATAGCCGTAAATGCCTATATGAGCGTAATAAGGCGCTTGGTTTTCATTTCTTGCGTATGGTATCGGGCATCTTGAAAAATAAAGCGCATTGAAGTTATTATCAAAGACGCATTTCACGCAGTTAGGGTTATTTATTTGATTGATATCCGTTATTTTGCGAACTAAAGTTGAAATATCGGTATCTTGTTCTTTGA
>CANQAW010000144.1 GCA_947589525.1 Candidatus Gastranaerophilales bacterium | reverse complement strand
TTACTCTGTTGCCGTTTTGATCGGTATAATAAACTCTCCCTTTGCTATCCCAATTTGTGGTATATGTTTTAGTGTTTTCGAGTGGTTTAGATTTTACATTATTTGTATTTTGTGTAGGTTTTTTAGCTTGAGGCTTGAGAGAATTGTATTTATTATTGAGATTTTTAAAAATTTCCTCATCGCTTTGTCCTTGCTTTCTATAATGATTTACCGTGTGTGCAATATCTTCTTCCGAAAAACCGTTAGAAGTAAAGACTTTGTGCATATCTTCCGTTATTTTTACTGCCATTATACACCTCTAATATAAAAGTTTTTTCTCTCTTTTACTGCTTGAGCTACTCCCGCCCTCGGTATGATTTATATTTACGGTCGATGTTGTCCCGCCTACTCGTTTATTTATTGTTATTTTTGGTTTTCCAACGTTTTCCGCTTGTTTTTTGAGCAAATTTTTGCGCTCATCGTTTACTTCAATTTGACTGTCTGTTTTTCTTGTGTCATTTGAATTTTGCATTGAACCTACATCAAGACCATATAATTTAGCTTGGATTTGAGCTTCTTCAGGTGAAATAGTGTTATTTCTTAATGCTGTTAAGATTAAATTAAGGCGTTTAGTATTGTCATTAGCATTTGCTATATCTTGTCTTATTTGATTTTGTTGCTGTTTTATACCGATATTCTGAATTTTATCCCAAGTTAAATCATTATAATTTGCAAAAGGAGATAAACTACTAGGATCTACTCCGTTCTGTTTCATTGTGTTTACGACATTTCTAAAATTTATTTGATTTTGAATTCCAGCATTAACTCCACTTAGAATATTATTAAGCACATCTTCATTCGGATTTTTTAACATATTTTGACCAATTCCGAATAAAACATTGCTGACGGTTTGTCTAGTTCCTTCTTTCCAGTTTGACGGGCGTAATTGTGAGTTTTTTATAGCATTAATTATTTTATTTGCTCCTGTTATTTGAGATTGATTTTGCACATTAGAATTTGCATTTATCCCTCTTTGATTAGCTCCTGATACTACTGGGTTTTGATTTTGAGAAATTGTAGAATTAGTAATAAGACCATTCGTAATAGGATTAACTTGAGTAATAGGCTTTCCATTCATTAGAATTTTAGGGTTAACTGTATTATTTGATATAAATCCTTTAACTCCATTAAAAATATTATTTAAAAATCCCATTTTAGCCTCCCGATTTACTTGCTAGATTACCAACATTTGAACCTATAGAACCACCGATGGAAGCTCCTAAAGGGCCGCCAAAATATGCACCAGCTAATGTGCCTGCTAATCCTAAACCGGCATTTAATAAATTACTGCCATTATTTAAAGAATTATTATAAGCACTATATTGTAAATTTTGATTAGCTGCATTTTGTTGATTTTGCGCCGTCTGTTGTGCGGAATTTGAAGCAAGATTATAGTAATTGTTCATAGCACCTTGAAGATTATTAGCATAACCTAACAAACCATTTTGATAATTTAAAGCATTAAAATCTGCATTATTAGAAATATCATTCAAGCTATCCATATAACTATCAGAGAAAGCTCCGATTTTATTCCAACCTGTAGATGAGCCAACTTGTCCGCCAGTTATCAATTTATCTTTTAAACTAGTTAAATTTTTATTTGCAAGTTCGTTTAATTGATTAACTTGGTTATCTATCCAGCGTTGTTTATAACCTGCAATACCGTTAGAATCAACAGCGTCTTGGTAAGCTTGAGGGATTGCACTTTGTAAAGTATTCATAGCTTGTGATTCTTGTGCTGTCGGATTATATTGCGTTACATAATCATTGCCGTTCCAATAGCTATTAGCAACAGTTCTATCTCCAATTTTATAAGAAGAACTTGGTTTATCCGCTTTTTTTTTCTTTTTACTCATTATAAAAATAACCTCCGTTTTTCTTAATCAAACCAGCTTTTAATAGACTGATTTTTGCAGTCAATCTGCTTGTTTCAGCTTTTATTTTGTAATCAGGAAAATGATATTTTAAAAAAGCCATTAATTCTTTTATGGCGTCTTTTGTATTTACGTGTCTTTTTGCAAATCCGCCAAACTCAATAATTTTATTTTTTTCATCAATACAATCGGTGAATAAACAACCAATAAATACTTCGTTATCAAATACTTTATAAAAAGCAACGGAAGTATGAATAATTTTAGATAATTGCTTTATTGCCGATTTATTTGAATAAATAAAATTTTTACGATAAGGAATAAAAAGTTTAATTGTATCCATATCGGGATTAGAAATTTTTTGGAAAAACATTATTTATTTTTTACCTTAACCTTAGAAGTAACAATACGATTAATAATAAAATCCTGATTACTGTTTTCAGCTACAAATTTTAATTTTAATCTGGTATGTTTACGCGGTTTATCCAATTGATATTGCAATAATATATCAGGCAACCAATTAGCTTCATCCCAATTAGCTTCATCCCAATTAAAATATTGATTTTCCAAGATAATCTCTTGTCTATCGTATTCATTTTCACCGTCATAATAATAATCTACATAAAATTTATTATTTTCGTTAAGTTCCGTATATATAAACAGTTTAAATTTTTGTTTATTATATGTACCGTTAAAATCAATTTCGGGAAATTCAGCAATTGCTTCAATATTTTCATCGTTAAATGTTTTCCCTCTCAATTCTTGTAGAATTTCTCCATTATCAGTCCCGCTTAATATCATATTTTTAAAGACACAAAGACAATTAATTTTTTGTTGAATTCGAGGAGGTAGCCAATATAATTTATTTTGTCTTCCTTGTAAAAATCTATAAATAAAGATATAAGATTTATCTTCAATGCCTATTAATGGAATATGAAACCAAACTTCATTTTTATCCTGACATACAACTGAAAGGGCAAAAGCCCCATCTGAATTATAACTGTCAATTTGTCTATAATAATTACTAATAAGCCAAGATATATCTTCATCTACTCTTTTTGTATCTTCTTGAGTAATATTTATAGGATAAATACCGTCTTTTGCCATATATAGAGCATAATTTGCATGTTTGATTATACTTTTGGAGCTAAGTGTATGGTTAGGTGATAAAACAGTAAAATTAAAACCATTATCGGCAGAATCCTTATAACAATAATAAATAGAGCGAGTAGTAGAAATAATTAAACCGTTAGCATATGTTGTAATTGCAACAATATCACCGTCAAGCTGATTATATCCGGCATCTTCATCATCAGTATTCCAAGTAAACGGATCAAGGGATTTACTCCAGTGAATTCTGTCACCAATACCGCACCAAATACGTCCGTAAAAAACTTCTAAAATATTACTTAAAATATTTCGATTTTTATTGTCTGTAGCTTCAATTGTTTCAACAGAATTATGAGCGAGTTCAAAACAAATAAAAGGATCTGAACCATTTCCAAAAATACCCAAATACCTTTTATCGGGCAGTGTTTGACTAAAATTAACAAAGGAAGCTGAAATAGCATTTTTATCCAAACCGTCTTTTATAAGTTGTAAATCATTAGCTTGATTCAAATAATATAATTTACCCTCGGTATCATTTACGGTATAAACGATTAAATAATCTTCATTTTTGTCAGCTTGATATATAAAAAGTCCTTTTATTTTTTCACCTTCAATTTTCTTATAAAGAATATTTCCGAGAGCTTTTTTAAAACCAAAACCACAGTTATTATCAGTAGAATATATATCAATATTTTTACTTTCTCCAATAAAAGACACTCTATCCTCTGTAATGTATGCTTGTTCAGAGGCATAACCGCCCGAAAAATTATTATAAGTTTGATGAGATAATTTTATAGTTGCCACGGCATTAAAAATCCTTTATTGTTATCGTTATCAAATGAACTAAGGTCAGCTTTTTCCAACAATTTATAAACTTCGGAACATCTTAATTGATGTTCTTGATATTCTTCATCAGTAGGATCACCGTTAAGAATCTCATTACAAAAGTAAGATAAACAATCAATAAATAAATTTTCCAAGCTTTCCATTATATTAATGGTATCGTTTCCGGCAGTAAATTCTTCTTTTTCGGTATCATCAAAGGCAATAACAGGATAAGAAGAATAAGTATCAAATGTAAGAATATAATTTTGAGTAGGAGTTGGAAATAAAATTATTCTATCTTTGTTGTTAATGTAATAACGTTCAGGTGTTCCTAATTTTTCTTCGTAAAAAGGAATTTCTTTGTCATAAATAAGTGGATTATTATTTATTCTGATTCCATTTTGAGCGAAAATAAATTTGTCTTTAGAAATACTGTTTTTTCCTGCTTTCAAGTTATATTTTTTAATTTCTCTGCGGAAATTCCACTCTTTAGAATTCCATAAAACTCTCACAGCACGGTTAAGCCCGTTAAGAGCTTCTTTTTTAACATTCTCCCACGAGCTAACCTTGCTGATTTCTGCGTTGCTGGAATAAGACAAAAATTGTATTATTTCTAACGCTGTTTTCATATTACCCCTTATTCTTTTTAATTAAAGTAATGGTATAAGGATGTTTTTCAATTTTTTTCTCGCCATTTACAAGCTTTTGTTTTAAGTGCTTATCAATAGAGCCGATAATACCTTGAACCTCATCCCCTGTCATAATTGTTGTACATTTTGCCGTTTCGTTATATACCTTATAAAGAATATCGGATTTAAAGGGGTTATAAGAAGGTTCTACGGTTTTGCCGCTTTCAACCGCTTTTATTTTTTGTCCCAGTAATTCGTTTTCTTCAAGAGTGTTTTGTTTTAAATTGTTTAATTCTTCAACAAGAGAGGCATTTTTCTCGCTTAGAGCGTCCATTTGTTTTTGATTTTCTTCTCTTTGTTTTTCTAATTCTGCC
>CANQAW010000143.1 GCA_947589525.1 Candidatus Gastranaerophilales bacterium | reverse complement strand
GTCGATTCAATGGGCTGCGGAGCTATGGAAGATGCTTCGCAATACGGTGATGATTTAAGCTGTAACACTTTACAAAATCTTTCCGAAGCAACAGGCGGATTAAACATTCCAAACCTTGAAAAAATGGGTTTTGGAAATATTATCAATATAAAAGGGGTAAAAAAAGTTCAAAACCAAAGCGCATCAACGGGAATTTTAAGGCTTAAGGCAAAGGGGAAAGATACAACAACGGGTCACTGGGAAATGATGAATCTCATTTTGGAAAACCCTTTTAAAACATACACAAAATTTGATGATAAAATAATTCAAGAATTTATTAAAGAAACGGGATGTAAAGGAATTTTAGGAAATTATCCCGCTTCCGGAACTAAAATAATAGAAGAGCTAAACGACAGACATCAAAAAACAAAATATCCGATTATATATACAAGCGCCGACAGTGTATTTCAAATTGCGGTTGATATCGACCTTATCCCTGTTGAAACTTTATACGATTGGTCTAAAATTGCAAGAAGAATACTCGATGAATTTAATTACGGGATTTCAAGGGTAATTGCAAGACCATACAGAATAATCGAAGGAAAGCCCTCAAGAATAGGCTCGCTAAGGCATGATTATTCGGTAATTCCTCCCAAAGATACAACTTTAAACCTTCTTGAGAAAAAAAATAAAAAAGTTCTCGCAATAGGAAAAATTTACGATATTTTTGTCGGTTCGGGAGTAAGTGAAAAAATTTTAACCAAAGGAAATACGGACGGTTTAAATAAAACGCTTGCTGCCATTAAAAACTCGGATGCCGATTTTATTTTTGTGAACCTTGTTGATACCGATATGTTATACGGACACAGACGAGACCCTGAAGGGTATAAAAGAGCAATAGAAGAAATAGACAGTTGTCTGCCTGATTTTATCAGCAATATGACCGAAAACGATTTATTGATAATAACCGCAGACCACGGCTGCGACCCGACATACAAAGGAACAGATCACACAAGAGAGCAGGTTCCTTATATTGAATATCAAAAAAATAAAAAAGGAACAAGCGTAGGAATAAAAGAAAGTCTTAATTACGTCTCGGAAAGAGTTTTAAAGCATTTATGCGGATAATCAGTAGTTTTTATCCATTATCTTTCTTATAAGAGCTGCAATATATTCGGCAACTTCATACTTTGTACAGGAAACATCCAAAATTTGCTCATCCTTCAAGAATATTCTAACAAATATATTTGCCGATGTTCTTTCCAGTTTAACATTTAAAATATCGTCAAACGAGTATATCAGAAAACTAAAACGTGAAAAAGTATTTATATTTGCACAATATACAAGTCTGCATCTTGAAAAATCCACAATAAATTTCGTATTTGCCGTTGTGTTTATTAATTTATCGGTAGAATAATTAAAACCGTGTGCAATTTTTCTCAGATTGTATCCCGTTACAAAATCATCAAATTCGGTTATAAACTCCTGATTTGCAATATAATTAACCGTTCTTTCGCTGTCTTTAAGGGTAAAAATAATTCTGTTTGCTTCATATTCGACTTCGTCCACTTCGTCCAATTTAATACTCAAAAGCGAACTTGTTGAATTGGTTAAATATACGATATTGTCGTATGTATTGTAATAAATAATATTTTCGCAGACAAGAGAATATTTTTCTTTAATTGCTCCCAAAAGAGAAAGATACAAATCAGAAAGAAAATTGTAGTCATATATTAAAAGCTGCTGTGCAATACCGTCAATATTTGTTTCAAAATAATTATATTTTACGTCAATCGTAAAGTTTTCTTTTAAAAGATTGTATTTCTTTATAACATAATTAATCGGCTTTTTAATGGTATCTTCAAGTTTTAAATAACAGAAAAAATTACTCTTCGGACTGTAGCCCCAAAAATAATTACAATTATAATCAGAAGCGCTAAAAAGAGAGAAGCCGTACTGTGGAAGTCTTTCGGTTATTTTTCTTTCACAGGAGTTGTGAAAAATTCTGTGAACAAATTTTTTGATTTCGTCATTAAGAGGGGTAATTGTTAATGTTTTTATTTCTCCCGACTTATAGTAATTTAAAATAATCGTATTTTTTGAAAGCTCAAAATCTCGGATAAATTGAACCATAACTTCTTCAACATCAAGCTGAACGTTTAAATCGGGACAATAATTTCTTATAATATAAAATTTGTTTGCAAGTTTATTAAGCATTAAAGAAAGAAAATGATTAACATAAACAATCGTTCCCGAAGAATAGCCCTGATTATCAAGCATTGCTTTTATATCAACTACAACATTATTAACTTCCCGTTTCTTCTTTCTTCTAAGCAAAAAAACAAAAAACAAACCGGCTGAAATTAATAATATAGAAATAATAACCAATACTATAGCCATCATCATTTATTACTGTACTCTTCCTCTAAAGACCAACATTGTCTTGTCAAATAAAAATTATCCATGATATTTAAAAATTTATCAATATATTTTTTACAATTATTTTCACGCACCAATATCTGACCGCTCGCAATCAGCTCGTCTCTGAGAGTTATATTATTCAATTCGATAATTTTAGATACAATGTCTGCTTCATCAAGGGGGTTAAAATAAAGTGCGGACTTTTTTAATTGCCAATTATAGCCCAGATGGTCGGAAATCAGCACGGGACAATTAAAATACATTGCTTCAAGAGCGCATAAACTGTCAGCACCCGCCAACGAAGGGTAAACCAAAGCAAACGTCATCACTAAGACTTAATTCTTTTACCTTATTCATAAGATAAGATTTATTACCCCTGTCTGTTCCCGTAAACACAATTTTAAGATTTATGTTTTGTTCTTTTAAAATTTGAGCTGCCAATATCAGTCTTATATGATTTCTGTGAGTCCAGTATTGGGTCGGATATAAAATATAGCTGTTTTTATTTAAAGAATTTAAATCCAGTATTCTTCTGTCTTCCTTAACTTTTTCAATCCAATTAGGATATGGCATGGGTAAAACTTCAATATTTTCATCAATTACATCATACAAAGTCTTAATGTCATTTTTAGCAAGGGTTGTACCTGTTATAATTCTTGAAGCCGATTTTAAAAATAAGTTCAGCTTATTCTCCATTTTTTCAAAAATACGATTTGAGCTAAACTCGGGAAAATGAGGCAGAACTCTGTGTGAAACATTGCGAATTAATGCGTAATACGGAATTTCAATATGTTCATGAAGATACGGAGTTAAAAAATATGCAACATTTATTTTATCTCTTTTTAAAATATAGTTAAGTGAAAAAATCGGAGTTTTATATGTCTTAACGCAAAAGGGAGAAAAGGAAAACTCGGGTTTTCTGTAATACTTTAAAGAAACAAAATGCGCATTTTCACTATCCTTAAAAACACCCTTTGCGCCGAAATAATAAAACACAAATTCGTGACCGGATTTATGTTTTAAAAGCTCCTCGACGAAAGTAAGCTCAAAAGTTAAACCGCCCAGTGACTTTGGTTTTTTAATATCACCTAAATAAATTCCGATTTTCATTTCAATCCTCAAAATATTTAAAAAGGCGGTAATTATCAAATTGATACACTAACCGCCTTTTTTAAATATTCTAACTTAAAACTAAGCCTTTGTAAATTTTCCTGCTCTTATACAAGATGTACAAACCGACATTTTTTTAACGCTTCCGTCAGGCAATTTAACTTTAACGGATTGCAAATTGGGCAATTGTCTGTGTACATTTTGTTTATGAGAGAACGAAATCTTAGCCGATTTAAGTGATTTTTTACCACAGATTTCGCAATAAACTGACATTTTTATATCCTTTCATAAGTACAGATAATATTATAATATTTAGTAAATAAAAAAAATCAAGTGCATGCTCAAGTTTTGTAACTATTCTTCATTTAAGGACAAAACAGCCATAAATGCTTCCTGAGGAATTTCAACTTTACCTACCGATTTCATTCTTTTTTTGCCTCGTTTTTGCTTTTCAAGCAGTTTTCTTTTCCTTGTAATATCACCGCCGTAACATTTATCTAAAACTGATTTTCGAAGAGCTTTGATATTCGTTCTTGCAATTATTCTACCGCCTACGCCTGCTTGGATTGCTACTTCAAACAGCTGGCGGGGGATAATATCTTTCAATTTGGAAGTTAATTTTTGACCGATATTATAAGCGCTGTCTTTGTGGCAAATAACGGATAAGGCGTCAACTATTTCGCCCGCAAGATAAATATCCATTTTGACAAGGTCAGATTTTTTATAATCACTAAATTCATAATCCAAAGAAGCATAACCCTTTGAGCGGGATTTTAACTGGTCATAGAAATCGGTTATAACTTCAGACAATGGGATTTGATATTCAAGATTAACTCTTATATCATCAATATAGTGCATATTTACAAATATGCCTCTTTTTGTTTGGCAAAGCTCCATTAAAGTTCCGACATAATCATTTGGAGTAAATACATTTACTCTTACATACGGTTCTTCAATATATTCAAGATATTGCGGTGCGGGAAGCTCGGAAGGATTATCAATTTCAATTATTGAACCGTCGGTTTTATGAACTTTATAAATAACCGAAGGCGCAGTTGTAATTAAAGAAAGATTATATTCCCTTTCCAAACGCTCTTGAGCAATTTCCATGTGAAGCATACCCAAAAAACCGCATCTGAAACCAAATCCGAGTGCGTTTGAAGTTTCAGGTTCATAAGTTATAGAGCTGTCGGACAATTTTAGTTTTTCAAGCGCATCTTTCAGCTCGTGATAATCTTCGTTGTTTACGGGATATAAGCCCGAAAAAACCATGGGTTTTGCTTCTTTATAGCCTTCCAGCGGTTCTGTTGCTGAATTTTCCACAGTTGTAATTGTATCGCCCACAAAACG
>CANQAW010000142.1 GCA_947589525.1 Candidatus Gastranaerophilales bacterium | reverse complement strand
CAAATAAAGAATAATGTTTAGGATTTGTTTATAATTAATTATTAATAAATAATATTATTTTTTAATTTAGTCTTTTGTACTTTTTTGCTCCTGAGGAAATCATAGATTTCCACGTCGCCTAGGTAAGGTTTCTCAAACGTCAAAAGCGAGAGCTTTCGCCGTTCTCGTCACACACCTTATGCGAGAACCTTGCTCACCAAGAGCACACAAGTGCTCTATGGTTCGCTTTGTTCTAGTTTACTCCTTAGTATATTCGGCGTCGATTACGTCGTCGTCTTTTTTATCCGTTGATTCTTGAGAGTTATTTTGCGCATCACCCGAAGCTTGACCTTGAGCGGATTCTTGTTGAACTTGCTGATAAGCTGCTTGAGAGATTGCATACATTGTTTGCTGTAAATCTTCGGATAATTTCTTTAATTCATCGTGAGATTTATTTTCATCCAGCGCTTTTTTCAAAGCTTCTTTTTGAGTTTCAAGTTTAGATTTATCGGACTCGGATATTTTACCTTCAAAATCTTTAACTATTCTGTCTGCTGCGGAAATTAAAGATTGAGCATTATTTTTAACTTCTGCTTCTTCCTTTTTCTTTTTATCCGCTTCAGCGTTTGTTTGAGCTTCTTTAACCATTCTGTCTATATCTTGTTCGGATAGGTTAGAAGAATTTGTGATTGTGATTTTTTGTTCTTTATTTGTTGCCTTGTCTTTTGCTGTAACGTTTACAATACCGTTTGCGTCAATATCAAAAGTTACTTCAATTTGAGGCATACCTTTCATAGCCGGCGGAATACCGTCTAAGCGGAACATTCCTAATGATTTATTATCGCCCGCCATCGGTCTTTCGCCTTGAAGAACGTGGATATCAACTGCTGTTTGGTTATCGTCTGCGGTTGAGAAGGTTTGAGATTTAGAAACAGGGATAGTTGTGTTTCTGGGTACTAATGGCGTCATAACTCCGCCTAAAGTTTCAATACCTAAAGTTAAAGGAGTGACATCTAATAAAACGATATCTTTAACTTCGCCCGCTAAAACCCCTGCTTGAATAGCAGCGCCGACTGCGACAACTTCGTCGGGGTTAACCGATTGGTTGGGTTCTTTGCCTGTATATTCTTTAACAAGTTGCTGAACGGCAGGAATTCTTGTTGAACCGCCGACAAGAACAACTTCGTTTAATTCTGATTTTGAAATTCCCGCATCTTGAATTGCACGTTCTACGGGAGTTTTGCATCTTTCCAATAAATCGTGGGATAATTCTTCAAATTGCGCTCTTGTTAAATTCAAATCCAAGTGTTTAGGGCCTGTAGCGTCAGCCGTGATGAAAGGAAGATTTATATTTGTTTGAACAACGCTCGATAGTTCGCATTTTGCTTTTTCGGCTGCTTCTTTTAATCTTTGCATTGCTTGTTTATCGTTTCTTAAATCAATTCCTTCTTGTTTTTTAAATTCGTCACACAACCAATCAATAATTTTTTGGTCAAAATCATCACCGCCAAGGTGCGTATCGCCTGAAGTAGAAAGAACTTCGTGGACTCCGTCTCCGATTTCTAAAACCGAAACATCGAAAGTACCGCCGCCAAGGTCGAAAACTAAAACTTTTTCCGAGGTTTGTTTTTCAAGCCCGTAAGCAAGAGCTGCCGCAGTAGGTTCGTTAACTATACGAAGAACATCTAACCCTGCGATTTTGCCTGCGTCTTTGGTTGCTTGTCTTTGAGCATCGTTAAAATAAGCAGGAACGGTAATAACGGCGCTTGTAACTTTTTCTCCGAGATAAGAAGAAGCGTCATCTGCTAATTTTCTTAAAATCATTGCGGAAATTTCTTGCGGAGTGTAGTCTTTTCCGTCGATATTTTTCTTGTAATCTTCGCCCATGTGGCGTTTGATTGAAATAATTGTGTTATCGGGGTTTAAAATTGCTTGACGTTTTGCAAGTTGACCTACCAATCTTTCGCCGTTTTTTGCAAAACCGACAATTGAAGGGGTTGTACGAGAACCCTCAGCGTTTGCGATAACGGTAGGCTTTCCGCCTTCCATTACGGCAACAACCGAGTTTGTTGTACCTAAATCGATACCGATTGTTTTTGCCATAGTTTATATCTCCTTTTTAAAAACATTTTTTCTTATATATCTAAATTAGCATTGTTTTTAAAAAAGATTTAAAAAATAAACATTTTCTTAATAATTGGATTTTGGATTTATCATTTTTTGTTGTCAAATTTTGAACCGTTATTCAAAGAATTTTTCTTTTCAATTATAAAAGCAATTAAGACAGCAAAATTATAAATTATCGCATAAATAGCCAAAGAAACATTTGATAAAAATTCAAAAAATTTTTCAGGATATGAAAAATATCCGAATTTATCTTCCATATTATAATGAATATCATCTAAAGCAGCATATGACAACAATGAAATTATACCAATACAAAAAGCATGCAGAAATGATTTAAAAAATCTTTTAAAAAATTTATCCTTTTTATTGTAAAAAAAGGAAGTAAAAAAACATAAAGGCACAAAAATTATAAATAATAATATTGATATAAAATTCATTTTAACCTTTTGTTAAGCCCTTTTGCTATTTTTATTATTTTCATTATTTTACTTCATTAGTTTTTCTAAGTCTTATTGTTTTTAATTAATTTTCTTACAATATCCTTAAAAATTCAATAGAAAAGCTTTTAATTATTCTTTTAGCTTCCAATTCTCCCTTGCAAAACCAAAAAGAAATTTGCTATAATCTTTCCATGAAAAACAACCTAATTATATTACTAATATCCTTAATCTTATTATCTTTTGCACCAACCACCGCAAAAGAAAACTATACAACCCAAGAAGAACTTAAAAAAATAGCAAAAGACACCCAAAAATGTATAGATAAAAACTATATGACAGATTATGCAATGATGCAATGCTCCCTTCAAGGAATAGAAAAATACAATAAAGAAATAGATAAAACCGTAACAGCTGCAAAAGATATGTTATCTAAAGAACAATACGAACAATTTTTAAAAACCCAAAAAGCTTGGGAAAATTTCATGAAAGAAGAAGACAATCTTTTAAAACAAATGTTTGAAAAAGATTGCCCTCCTTATTTGCCTTGTTTAAGCGCAACCGGACATAGATATCATTTTGTCAAAAATCGCGCCGAAGATTTAAGTGGCATATGCAACACTTGGACATTGTTTAAAAAAAGCGGCGTCTTAGACGACGGTAAAGACTTTGTTCCTTTTAATAATTAATCTTCTAAAATATTTTCATCTTTCATTTTTTGAATTCCTTTAGTCCTGTTTTTCCAACCGTTGTAAAATTCTTTTTGCTCTTGGTCTTTGGCAAGGCTATCATAAAAATTATTTCTTATTGTCATATATCTATCAAAATCTCCGCCCGATTGTTCAAGAAATTTTTTTGCTCTTCCTACCCCGTGGTTAATTGCAGAATCATAGTGCAAATATCTTAAATTTTTATCTTTAATTTTATCTGCCCCTGAAGCTAAATAATATTCTTTATAATAAATTTCGTCTGCTTCATCTTTGGTAATATATTTAACATCTTTTATAGGTCTGTTTGTTTTCTTATTATATGCATCAAATGTTCTTTGCGTTATTCCTTTATTTGTTCTTCCGCCTCTATCGTTCTTATTATCAACAAACCCTCCTTCTGTTCTGTAAATATGTTCCATCATATTATTAAATTTTTCATCTTTAATTTTGTTGTTTCCCGCGGAATTATTCTCCTTATTATAGTTTTCGTTATATTCCACACGCAATTTAAAAGGTTCGGTCGTACCGTAATTATTTTTTTGTAAATCCGTCTTTCTTTCTTCAAGTTGTATCTTATCCTTTAACTTTACCTTAAAAGTCTCTTTATTGCTTAAATCACTAACCCCCTCCGCACCGCCTGTAATTTCACCTTCAATATCATTTAACCTTCCGCCCAAGCCCAATTCTTTAATTTTCTTTTCAAGTTTTTCATTATCCGCAAGTAAAATATCACCCGAAGTTGCATGATTACCTAAAATTTTTAATAATTCCCCCTTCCTTTTTCGCTTTTGCATTTCTGCTTCTTTTAGCCCGTTGCTTTTAGAATAAAGAATATCCGCATGCGTTTTATTTTCTGCTTCTTTTCCTATACTACCCCCGTTTTTAAAAGTAAACTTCCCTTCCCCATCTCTCGGATGGTCCTGTTCATTCCAACTCATTTAATTACCTTTCCGATTAAATATCAAACCAATTCTATAATTTTAACAAACCTACCCTAAAACCCCAAGAAAACAACCTAAAATTAAGACCCCCTTCTAAACTTTCGGCTGTTTTCCCGTAATAATATTTAAAAATATGATATAATGAATAATTTTTTCGGTTATTTAAATTTTATTTCAAAATCAAATAAGCAAGGTAAGTTCCGTAAAAAATCAAGAAAATCAATCCGCTTAATCTTGATAAGGCTTTTTTTCCGATACTGAATAAAAACAGCAAAATAAGCGCGAAAAGCGCAATTGCGCCATCGAACAAAAAGGCATTTTCAAATTTAATCGGAAGAATAATTCCCGTTAAACCAAGAACAAACAAAAGATTGAATATATTAGAACCTATAATATTGCCAACGGCAATATCCGTTTGCCCTTTAAAAGCTGAAATTGCGCAGGTGACAAGTTCGGGCAGGCTTGTTCCGAAAGCAACGATTGTTAAACCTATAATTCTATCCGATATTTTTAATATATGAGCAATATTAACCGCACTGTTAACCGTTAAATCGCTTCCCCAGCACAGCGCAAAAAGCCCTCCCGTTATAAAAACAATTGTTTTTAAAGTGCTTAAATTTTGACAATTTTCAGGCGTATCTTCGACGTTTTTTGCTATTTTTAAAAGATATAAAAGAAAACAAACAAATAAA
>CANQAW010000141.1 GCA_947589525.1 Candidatus Gastranaerophilales bacterium | reverse complement strand
ATAAGAAAAAGATTAACAAAACTTAGTAATTAGCCAATAAATTAATCTAATTAGTTGGAGTAATATGGAACAATTTTAAAAAAAAATCACATAATTTGAATATCCTCCTCAACTAAATACTTAACGAAGAAAGTCACATAATCAGTGTATTATAACTACTAAAACACATACGCAAACTTAAAAAAAAATCACAGACATACCTGCAATTCCCACTCCGAACTCAATAACTCACTTAAAACTATCTGTAAATCACAAATATTTTATGACCCTTAGCATGAGCATATTAAAACACATCCTCCGAAATCGGAGGATGTGCTGCTTTTGATTAAGCTGAGCCAATTGGCTCTTGTTCCATTTATTCAATCATCAAATCCTTTCTCATTATAAGCTAATGATGATAGTTGTCAAATAATTAACATTTTTTAACTATAAGTTATCAGCGACTTTGAGTAACAATATCATTTTTCTATGGGTGGTTGAGAAAGAAATATTGTCAAAAGCAGAAAAAATTTGACAATTTATATTCAGCGGATAGAATAAGGAAGAGACGTATAATGGGGCGTCGCCAAGTGGTAAGGCAGCTGGTTTTGGTCCAGCCATCCCGGAGGTTCGAATCCTTCCGCCCCAGATTAAATTCAAGGGTGAAAACCTCCAATTTTTGGAGGTTTTTGTAGTTGGAATGTAATTGTAAAAGAACAGTGTAGTTAATTGATATAATTTGACAGGACTGTTGCGAAATGGCGGTTAAAATGCGAAATTACCCCACAACCCCCTAACTGTTTGAAAATTACCTGTCGGAACTATTCCAAATTTCGCATTTGAATTGTCTTGAAAAGTCTTTGAACTGTCCGAATTTGTCCTATCGATGGACAGTTGCCTAAAACCCTAATATAGCCGAAGTTTAGAAGGCGTTTATATCTTGAGCGGTTAAAATGCGAAATTTGGAATAGGACTTTTGAAATTTTAGTCGGAAATTTCCCCAAAAAAGTCGGAAACAAAATTTCAGCAAGTTTGAGAAAAACAATTTTAAAAATGAGAAAAATTGACAGGGAGTTTTAGAAAAGTTCCCCCTTGATTTAAATTGATACAAAACCGACACAACACTCGGAAATGGTGTTCCAATGCTCTTGACTTCGATTTATGGTGTTTGTGGTATGAAAAACGAAGAATATATTAATATTAATGAAGTGGCAAAAGCCAAAGGTTTAAGCAGTAATCGCTCCCTCAGAATTGCGATTCAAAAAGGGAAATACATTGCTCGTGAAGTTACCGTTCAAGGCGGTAAATCCTATGAGATTAAATACTCCTCTCTTGAAGTTGAGGTTCAAGAAAAACTTGAGGATGAAGAAATCAAATCAAAATCAATAGCTTTAGTTCCTATGGAAAATATAACAATTGAGGACATGCCAAACGATGATTTAAAGTTTGTGGCACAATGTGCCGGCATTAAGGCTGCCTTGACGTTGATTTTCTGTCTGCCGGGATTGATTCTAAATATACCTAAAAACGCTCTTAAAAGGCTCAAAGAACGTTATATTTTAAAAGAATATGACGGTACAAAAATGACATTAAACAGGCTTGTCGTTGAATGTGATCTATCTCAAAGACAGGTCGAGGCATTAATCAGAAAACAATTAAAAAAATCTAAAAAACCTCCTGCTGATTCTATAAATAAGTAAACATCACTTCTTTGCTCTAATGGATTACATGGTATATTTAAAATTTCCATTAGGGCTTTTTTTATTTTGGGAAAGCAAAACGCTATTATAATAGCGTTTTGCTTGTTGAAAAATTATTCTTCAACAGGAGTTATTGAATCCATATCGATATTATATTTTCTGCCGTCTTCATCAACGCAGGTTGCAAATGGAACTTCTGCATCGGCATAAATATTTGTCCAACTGTATAATAATATTCCTTGCTTTTGAGTTTTATGGTTAAAAACCTTAGTTCCAAACATTGTTCTGTCTTTTTCATTTGTCATTGTTTTTATCCTTTCTATTCTTCAGTTCTATCTAATAAATTCCAACTCTTTGTTTCACCATCATTTTTAAATGTTAATTGAATTTTTATATTTTCAAATTCTACAAGCATAAATTCATAAAAACCTGTGTAATTACTAAAATCAATAATGTTGATATCTTGAGGTTTTAGATTTACATAGGCTTTGATGTCTTTTTCTTTATCTAAAACCTGCTCGCCTAAGTCTTTGGCTGCGATATCGTATAAAGTTGCCCATTGTTTGCAATAATCAATATACTCACGAGCGGCTGATTCATCCGCAGAAGAAAACCACACAGCCGGAACTGTTCGCTTTACGCAGTCTCTTACGTCTTCATATGATTGAACATACGTTGCTCCTATTCTTCGGGATTTTTCCCATATCTTTACTTTTGAATTATCATTCAACCACCGCATTTGATACGGTAGAAAAAATCTATTCTTCTTCGGTTTCTTCTTCGTAGTCAACATTCGGGGTTATACCTAAGACTTCTTCTTCAATTCGAGCTACGATATCAGGAGTTAAACCTCTTGATGTTGTTGTTTTTTTATCTTTCTTCGAAACAACGTCTTCGTAGTCTTTGACTTTTGCAAACATAGGAATTACCCTGCAAAATGCATACATTCTTCCGGGATCAACTTTTTCTCCGGCATCCATATCGGCTGTAATATCTTTCATTAATTTGCGAGCGAATTCATAAAGCTCTTCATGGAAGCATTGTTTCGAGCGAGTGTAGCTTAATTTCTTTTGCTCCCAATCAAATTTATCTTTCCAACGGCAAACAGTTTTTGTTGAGATGTTTAATTTCGATGCAATTTCATCTACTGTATTACAGCTGATTACATATAATCTCTCTGCCTCATTTGCAAGGTATTCTTTATTATTCAAATTCTGCCTCCAAATTTTTAATTTTTTCTGACAGAACTTTTAATTCTTCTGTTATCTTGGTTAATCTTTTAATCGATACTGTCACCTTTTCCATATCAAGCTTTTTTATATCTTCATAAGGATTCAAAAGCGAGCGAATAAGAATAACCAACCCTGACGCTTCCGTATCTAATGTGCGGAAGCGTTTTTTTGATTCTGCAAGCATTCCTTTTAATTGCAATTTTTCAGGATTCATTAGTGTACCTCCTTTTTCAAGATGGGACACCACAGATTGTTGTCAATCTTACTTTCAATGCGTGAAAGGATTGCCGCATGATATTGGTTGGTTTCTAATAAATCTTATGTTACATAAAAAGTAACACAATTTATATTGTGTTACATGCTATCTATCGGCATTTTTTGAAAAAACTTTAGTATTTTCGGGCAAATCTTTACAATTTATATAAAATTGTTACAATTCAATTTTAAATTGATAACTTTTAATCACTTGATTAATGCACAGTTGTTAGCTTGTACTGTTAAAAATCTGCAAAATTTACGTAAATACTGATTAATGCACTCTGATTTATCCGTTATGTATCCAGTTTAGTAACACAATATAAATTTTGTTACATAGTTTACAACTAGAAGGTAAAGAAAATGGGTTTCAACGACTTTTGGATAAGCAATAACGGGAAAAAAGAACAGTTGAATAATGGCAAGCACGGTGTGCGTAAAGAACAAGTAGATAAAAAGTTTCATAACCTTTTTGATGCCTATGACACAAATCAAGATGGAACTCTTGAAGATGGTGAATTACAAGGCCTTTTTACCGGTTTATCCAAATTTGCAGGTTCAGACAAAACTCTTGACTCTGTTGAAAACAAACAAGTTTCAAGCCTATTTGCTAATCAAGTTGGGATTAAAGATGCAGATTTTATGGGGTTTGTGAAATCTCTCTCAGATGTTAATGCTCCGGATGAGAATAAACCGGTTAACACAGAAAATGAATTTGTGTCTCAAAATAACAAAGTTAGCCAAACAGTACCGGCAGAACAAAGAGAAAAAGCCTGCAAAGAAACTGTTATAGGTATTATTGACGATAATATAAGCGATGCTGAACAAATTTTAAGGTCACAAGATTTAGGTGCAATTTCAGGTTTTTATGATGATAGCAAAAACGAATACGATAAACTAAAAACCTCTAATGTCCAAAAAGTATTGGATTACCAGAAAGCCGGAGAAATCCAAATAATAAACGCTAAAGAAGGTAATCTGACAAAACGCGCCTATTACGAAGAAAATAAGCAACGCCTCAAAGACATGATTCTTACCAGATTAACTGTCTTGAAAACCCCAACAAGCATTAGCTTCCTTGATCAATATCGCGGCAAATACTCTTATGAACAGTTCGAAAAAATTATTAGCAACTACATTGAAACCATTTGCAACAATATTGAAATGGATAAGCTCAAAGATATGCAAAAACAGTTCGTTACCTTCTCTACATTAGAAGAAATCGGAGCTTTAGATAACTTTGTTAACAATGCAATAAATTTCAGCAAAAACCCGAATGAACTGATTATTGATACTATGGGCGGCGAAGGTAAACCGCAAAAAATAAAAAATCCAAGCGGAATGATCCCTTCCTACTGGGATTCTGCAGAGCCGATAACTTTCGAAGAAGTATACAAAATAGAACGCGGTACCGAATATTCCCAATACAAAGTGGAACAATATGTCCTTGCCCAAAAACAAATGGAAACCGTTGCTAACGCGTATAACAAAAAACAACAGTTTGTTGATTTTGCCAAAAATGTAACAAATGACAAATCCCTGTCTGTTGATGCTAAAACTCAAAAAATACTTGAACTGTATTCAGAATTCTACGCAATATCAGAAGATAACGGACTTGGAGAATTAAAAAAGATTGTTGATTCCTCTAACACCCAAATAAAATTAACTAATGACGGAATCGATTTATCCGCATATCCAAATGACCAAATGAAACAAGCAGCCTTAAACAAGTTGTTAACTACTGCAATAGCTCAAAAAGAAAAAG
>CANQAW010000140.1 GCA_947589525.1 Candidatus Gastranaerophilales bacterium | reverse complement strand
CCGACCGAAAACCAAAAAACAACCGTAACATACTGTGTTAATTACAGACATCCCGATTTAAAAAACCGCTGGGTGAGCTTGGATTTAGATAATAATTTAGAAGAAATAATTGAGGCTCGAACATTTGGCTACTTGTCGGATTTAGAAAAATTTCAAGCCATGGGATATTCTAAAGGTGTAAACCTTGAAAATACCGTCGGTTTAAAAGATGACGGCACATATACAACAGCACTTCGAAGCGTGTTTGAACCCGTAAAACATAAAATTCTTGATATAATCGGAGATTTTTATTTAACAGGCTTCAATCCTCTAAAGCTGAATGCAAAAATTTTAGTTAAAGAGGCGGGGCATGCATTGCATTTAGAATGTGCAAAGTTGTTAAAAAAAGCATTAAAATAAAGGAGAAAAAATGGATTTAATCACACCGATTACAATGGATTATGAGCAAATTCTCGAAATGCTCCCTCACAGATTTCCGTTTTTGCTGGTAGACAGAATTACCGAATGTGTCCCAGGAAAATATTCCAAAGGCTATAAAAATGTGACTTTTAATGAGCCTTTTTTCCAAGGACATTTTCCAAACAACCCTATAATGCCGGGGGTGTTGCAAATTGAAGCTCTTGCACAGACTTCCGCACCCATTCTAATGACAATGGAGCAATATAAGGGTAAATTAACCCTTTTTGCAGGGGTTGAAAATGCAAAATTTAAAAATATTGTTCGTCCGGGCGATAAACTTGAGATGGAAACCGAGTGTTTAAAAGTTAAAGGCCCTATTGCCAAATGTCTGGGCCGTTCATTTGTAGACGGAAAATTATGTACCGAAGCAACTTTAACTGTTGCCCTTAAATAAAAAAGAAGGATAAAAATGCTAACAACAAATAAAATTCACGAAAGCGCCATTATAGATGAAACGGCGCAAATTGGTCAAAATGTCGAAATAGGAGCTTATGCGGTTATAGGAAAAAATGTTGTAATAGAAAGCAATGTTAAAATCGGCGAAAGCGCAAATATACAGTTTGCGCACATTGGAAAAAACACAAAAATTTCTCCTTTTGCTTCAATAGGCGGTGAACCTCAGGATTTAGGCTATAAGGACGAAAAAACAGGGGTTATAATCGGAGAAAATTGCTGGATTAGAGAATTTGCAACGGTAAATCGTGCATCAGGTGAGGGAAACAATACAATAGTCGGTAATAACTGTCTTTTAATGGCATATACCCATGTTGCTCATAACTGCGTTCTTGGCGATAATGTCATAATGGCTAACGGCGCAACATTAGGAGGACATTGTCATGTCGGATTTGGTGCGTTTTTAGGCGGAATGAGCGTATTTCATCAAAATCTCAGAATTGGCGATATGGCTATTATTTCAGGTGCTTCCGCTTCACGTTTGGATATAATTCCTTACTGCAAAGCCGAAGGTATTCCCTGCCTGCCCATAGGATTAAATGCCATAGGCTTAAGAAGAAAGGGTGTTGATAAAGACTCCAGAAACGCCATACATAAAGCAATCAGAATTTTACGAAATGAACAGTATAATACAACTCAAGCACTTGAACTGATTGAAGAAGAATTTAAAGGAAACAAATATATTGATAATTTGGTTGAATTTGTAAGAACTTCAAAAAGAGGTTGTACACTGAGGGACAAACAGGCTTATCACGGAGTAATGGAGGAAGATAGCGAAAACGATGTTTAATCCTTTAATTTATAAATACGCGGATGTCTTAGTTAACTATTCAACCAAAGTTTCAAAAGGCGACCTTGTTATAATTTACGCTCGCGGTATTGAAGCTCAACCGCTTGTTAAAGAAATTTTTAAACTTTGTCTTAAAAATGGCGCAAATCCTATTGTTCGTGCGTCCGTTGATGAAATAGCGGAAACTTTTATAAAATATGCAACAGAAGCCCAGCTTGAATATATTGACGAAATGTCTAAAATTGAAGTTGAAAAGGCTGATGTTATGATATTTATCGGAGCGCCCTCAAATATCAAAAATATGGCAAATGCGGATAGTGCCAAACTGGCTAAACGCTCAAAAGCCACCCATCCGATATTGGCAAAAAGGTTAGAACGTTCCGCTCGTGGTGATATGCGCTGGGTAATAGCCGATTATCCCACAAATGCTCTTGCTCAGGAAGCTTCCATGAGTTTGGAAGAATATAGCGAATTTTTAATAAAATCCTGTTATTTGGATTTGGATAATCCTGTAGAAAAATGGATTGAAATTGACGGAGAACAAAAAAGAATTGCCGATATTTTAAATAAAACAACAAAAATAAGATTTACGGGTGATAAGACTGACGTTACCTTTTCGACCGAAGGCAGAATTTGGATTCCTTGCAGCGGAAATATGAATTTTCCGGACGGAGAAATTTTTACTTCTCCCGTTGAAAACTCTGCTTCAGGTACAATATATTTCGATTTTCCTCAAAATTACCACGGTTCAACCGCACGTGAGGTTTATATAACTTTTAAGGACGGAAAAGCAGTTGAAGCTAACGCTCAAGCCGGTAACGAATTTTTACAAAGCATGTTAAACACGGACGACGGTTCTCGTTTTGTCGGAGAAATCGCAATAGGAACTAACGACAGAATTCAAGACATAACGGGTAATATTTTATTTGATGAAAAAATCGGAGGCTCAATCCATGTTGCGCTCGGCGCAAGTTATCCCGAAGCCAAAGGCAAAAATACTTCCGGGCTTCATTGGGACTTAATAAAGAACATGAAAAACGGCGGAAAAATTTACGCAGACGATAAATTAATCTACGAAAACGGCAAGTTTATTATTTAAAATGGATAAGATTGAACAAATAAATAAATGTTGTATTTCAATTAAAAAAGAAATTGAACAATTTGAGTGTGTTTTAAAAGAACTTATAAACAAGGATAAAAATTTTTTAACTGATGATTTGAATTCTTTTTTGTTCAACAATCCTAAAAGATTAAGGGTGAGGTTTGTATTTTTATTTGCACGGCTGTTTAATATTAATTCTCCTTTAGTTTTGAAAATTGCGCTTATTGTTGAACTTATACACAGTGCTTCTTTAATTCATGACGATATTATAGATTGCGACGAATTAAGGAGAAACAATCCCACTTTTTATAAAAAATACGGTTCTAAAACAGCTGTTTTGGAAGGAGATTTATTGTTAAGCGAAGCACTCATTCAAATATCAGAAACAAATTCAAAAATTGCACAAATTTTTTCAACCAGAATTAAAAAGACCATACTGGGCGAAATTTTACAAAATGAAAATTTAGATAAAGTTCCCGACATTAAAACATACTTGGACAAAACTTTTAATAAAACCGCAAACCTTTTTTGTGCGGGAGTAGAAGCGTTGTTCGCCTTGGGTGAATTTGATGACGATATAAAAAGCAATGCGCTTGATTTTATGAGTAATTATTCCATGGCTTTTCAAATTAAAAATGATATTGATAATTTTAAGCATACTAATTCCGATATTAAAAATGGCAATTATACTTTGCCTATGATATACTTCGATATAGATAAAGCTGAAAAAAAAGTCAGTGAATATAAAAATTTAGCACTTGACAACCTTAAAAAAATAAAAAAAGATACAAATTCTTTGCTAAATTTAACCGAAATATCATTAAGGAGCTAGAAAGTGGATAATATAAAAAATAAATGCAAAGATTTTTTCGGAAAATATTTTAAAACAATACTGTTTGTCATTGTTTTTACGGGCATTTGTTTTTTATATAATCTTAATTTGCAAAGTTTAAATTATATCTTAAAAAGAGGTAATATTCTCGAATATTCGGTATTGCCCTCTCAAACTGTTGAAAAACGGCAAATAGAAGAAAAACTTTCAAAGTTGAATATAAAATTTGCCTTTATTGAAGAAAAAATTCCCGACAGACTGCAATTTGATTTTGATGAAGTTTTAATACAAAAACTTTTATATATTGCACTTCCTTATAAAATTAACGACAAAAATAAAAAATTGGTTGATGAAATTTCAAATTATATTTTTGAAAAATATCCGAATTCAAAATTAATAGACGTTAAAACGCTAAATGATAATTATAATGCTCCTTACAGTGCATTAATTAAGTTTTTAACCGTGCTGTTTTTGAGCTTAATCGTCCAATACGGTATTTTGTTTGTATTTGGCGATTATAAAAAATTAAACAAAAACCTTGCGCAAAGCGTTAAAAGCTTCTTGCCGAATATAAAAAATTCTTTTTGCGATTTAATTAAAAACACAAAAGAAAAAGGTTTTGACTATCTTGTGAAAAGAATATTATTCGATGAAGTCGAAGAAGAAAAAGAAACAAATTACACTAAAGAAGTTATCTCGACAATAGTTTTTGTTGTACTCTGCGTTATTGTAATTCGATATTTCATAGGAGAGCTAAGGTGGATTCCGTCCGGTTCAATGCGCCCCGTTATTTTGGAAAAAGACAGAGTGTTTGTAGAAAAACTTGATTTTCCGAAAAAAGAGATAAAAAGAGGAGACATTTTGGTTTTCTATCCTCCGCAAGTGCAGTTATCAAATTCTCCTTTAGCAATCTTATCAAGATTGTCGGGCATTTTTTGCAAAGATGTTGCTTTTATAAAACGCACTATAGGTCTCCCGGGCGAAAAATTTGAAGTTAAATATAATGAACTTACAAACGAATACAGAGTTTATATCAACGATAAGTCCTTAAATGAACCCTATATAAGCACAAAGACGGATTGGACAAAATGCAATAAGCAAATGTTCTGCGGACCTTTTATAATCCCGAAAGATAATTATTTCATGATGGGAGACAACAGGGGAAATTCTCAAGACAGCCGTTTTTGGGGATTTTTGGAAAGAAATAGGGTAATAGGCAGGGCTAATTTTATGTTTTTCCCGTTTAACCGTATTAATCTTTTAAGGGATAAATATTTGGAATTATCAAACCAAAAAAACGGCTC
>CANQAW010000139.1 GCA_947589525.1 Candidatus Gastranaerophilales bacterium | reverse complement strand
ACCCATGTTAATTTAATCGATTCTATAGCCCATAGTGCCTCTGACGGCATGAAAGTATCTTTAAATGTTATTGCAATGCTGATTGCTCTTTTATCTTTAATTGCATTAGGCGATTTTGTTATAGGAAAAATCGGACTGTTTTTGTATAACGTATGCCATATTCATTTGAGTTTTATAGATTTATCGCATTTAAGCATAAAATCTCTTTTAGGGCTGATGTTTTCATTTTTTGCGCTGATTATCGGAACTCCTTTGCATGATGTTATGAATGTCGGGGCTTTAATGGGCGAGAAATTTGTATTGAATGAATTTATTGCATATACTGATTTAATTGCTCTTAAAGATGTTCTATCTCAAAAAGCAATTATTATATCTTCGTTTGCGCTGTGCGGTTTTGCAAATTTCGGCTCTATTGCGATACAAATAGGAGGAATTGGAGAGCTTGCGCCCACAAGAAGAAAAGATCTTGCTAAATTGGGAGTCAGAGCGCTTGTTGCAGGAACGCTTGCAAGTTACATCTCGGCAAGTATGGCGGGAATTTTATTGTCATGAATAAAATAATTTCTAAAACAGTTGAATTTGAGGCTGATGAGCTTCCGCCAAGCGTTGAATTTATTGAAAATAAAATCAAAGAATTTAATATTGAGCCTCTAAGATGGGCAATAGTTGATGTTAAGGGAAATAAACTAACCGTCAGTGTGAGCGGAGAAGCCCTTTGACTTTCCTCTTTTGATACGATAGACAAAAAAGTGTTAAAATTGTATTATAAGCTATAGGAAAGTGTATTTTTTTAAGTGATGGAAATTCAAAACAATAACGAGGATAACAAAGCGAAAGCTGAAGCAGTTATAAGTGATGACTTTAAAAAAAACTGCAAGCTTTATAACTTCAGACGTCCGGATAAATTTTCCAAAGAACACTTAAAAGCCCTGCAAGATATTCACAGGGATTTTGTGCGTCATCTGGCGCAAGTTTTGACTGCTTATCTGAGAATGGAAGTTGAAATTGACGTAATCTCGGTTGACCAGTTAACTTATGAAGAATATATTTGTTCCATGCCAAGCCATGTACAAAATATGATTTTTAAGCTAAATCCTTTGTCGGGCGAAATTTCTCTTGGTATGAGCCCTGAGGTTTTAGCGGTTATTTTAGACAGAATGCTTGGCGGTGCAGGAATAGCAAATGATAACAACAAAATTTACCGAAAAAATAATAAAGATATTGGAAGAAGCGTGGAGTGCCATACTGCCCGTTAAATCAGAGTTTGTAACCCTTGCAAACGGTTATCATACCGTGCCGATTACAACAAACGGCGAAATTGTTACTTTGATATCTTTTGAAGTCCGCTTAGGACAAAAGAATTTCGGTTTGATGAATTTATGCTTTCCTTATCCCGTTTTGGAAACGGTTTTACCCAAATTAACTCCTCAATATATCTATCAGCATTCAAGTGTTTCTTCAAACGAAATCGGAAGGAATGAAACTTTAGAGAGAATTAAAAATGCTCATCTTGAGATGCAGGTTATTTTGGGCAGAGCAAA
The DNA here is from genome assembly GCA_947589525.1 of Candidatus Gastranaerophilales bacterium. Lineage (GTDB taxonomy): Bacteria > Cyanobacteriota > Vampirovibrionia > Gastranaerophilales > Gastranaerophilaceae > RUG14156. Next base: position 3,424 of record CANQAW010000139.1, on the reverse strand, counting down.
GCTCGAAGTAAATGAAGTTCTTGATTTAAAAGTGGATGATGTTATAAAATTAGACCAAAGATTAGACGAAGAGCTTATTGTTTGTATAAATAAAAAGAAAAAATTTCGGGTTATCCCCGGCATTATAAAAAACAAAACTTGTATAAAAATAATAGACCAATATGAAACCAAGGAGTAAAATTGGCACAAGAACCTAAAAATTTAGATATTTCGAGCTTAAAGAACGTTCAAAGACCTGAGAAAAAGATTGAGAACGTTTCTAAAACGTACAATCTTTTGCTTGATGTAGAGCTTGAAATGTCTGCAATACTTGGCGAAACAGATATTCCTTTAAAAAATGTTCTGGATTTAACCAAAGGTTCGGTAATAGAATTAAGCAACAAAACAATTGAACCCATAAAACTTTTGGCAAACGGTTTTGAGGTGGCCCGAGGCGAAGTTGTTATTGTTGAAGATAATTTCGGACTCAGAATAACAAATGTAAGTAACAATAAAATTATAGAGTAGCGGTATTTATGGCGGAAGAAAAAGTACAAATAGATAAAAAAATAATTCAAGAGCTTTTTAAGCTGGCAGAGTTAAGCCCTCCAAAGGAATTGAGCGATGAAGCTTTATTTGAATGTCTTTTGAAATTGAAAAATTTAATAAATTCGGACAGCGATGCAGCGCAAAATTTTGGAGATAACGGGCGTGAAACAAACAATATTTTAGTTGTTGACGATATCGGTATAGTTACTTACCAATTAAAAGTTTTGCTTAAAAAAATCGGCTATAATGTACATGTTGCAAAAGATATATTCGGCGCATTAAATTCTTTTGCTAATAATAAATACGATTATATAATCATGGATTTGTTTGTTTCAACCGAACAGGAAGGTTATACTCTACTGCATGAAACAAAGAAAATAATTACAAAAAATGAATTAAAAACAAAGATTATAGTAATAACCGCTTCAAATAAAGCCGAAAATAAAGTTAAATGTTTAAACGGCGGTGCCGATATTTACCTAAAGAAGGATACGGGCTGGCAGGATAAACTTATAGATATGGTTGAAAATAATACTACAAATACTGTCCTTGAAGAAGCGGAGTAGTTTTGTAAAGAAATTTATACTTTTTTTTACAAAAAAATGTCTCAAATTGGTTATATTAATTTTTTGATACTATAATTGAAATATGACAAATAATGAGACAATAAAAAAAATTGCTCTTTATCCGGGCAGTTTTGACCCCATAACAAACGGTCATCTGGATGTTGTGGAGCGTGCAAGCGCTATGTTTGACGAGGTTATAATTGCCGTTTTAAATCATCCTGTCAAAAAACCTTTCTTGGATGTTCAAACCAGAGTTGAGCTTATTAAAGGCGTTATAGGAAAATTTAAAAATGTCAGAGTGGATTTTTTTGAAGGTCTTACCGTTGAATTTGCAAGACGGGTAGGAGCAAAGTTTTTAATTCGGGGTCTTAGAACAATATCGGATTTTGAATATGAAGTTCAATTGTGTCAAACAAATCAAGTTTTGGCGCATGAGATAGATACGGTGTTTTTATCCACAAGACCCGAACACAATTTTATTTCTTCAAGCATAGTAAGAGAGTTGTTTAATCACAATACGGACATTTCTAAATTTGTTCCGAAAAATGTGGTAGAATATTTAAAGAAATGATATTGAGAGGTTATATATGACAGATTCTGAAGAAAAAATGTTTGACTTGGTGAATGATTTAAGTGCGTTATGCGATGACGGTATTCCTATTTTCCCCGGAAGAATGATAGTCAGCACCAGAGAACTTTATAGAATTGTTAATTCATTTCCTAATGCAATTTCAAATGAGATAAATGATGCAAGAATAATTCTTAAGAAGAAGGATGAAATTATTCAGGAAGCAAAACTAAGAGCGGAAAGAATTATTCAGGATGCCGAAAATGAACGCTATAAATTGCTGAACGAATCAAGTTTAAATAAAGCAATGGAAGAACATGCGGAAAAATTCAGACAAACGGTTTTTGAAGAATGCCAGCAAATTAAAATGTCCGCATTTAATGAAGCTCAAGAGCTTAGATTAAGCGCAAAAAATGATTCGATTAAAATGAAGGAAGAATCCCAAGAATATGCTCAACGGCTTTTAAATAATCTTGAACAGGTTCTAAACAGGCTTTATCAAGAAGTTATGAACGGTCAGCAAAGACTTCAGGAAATGAAGTCAAATGATTCCATTCAACAACAAATGAGCGAAGCGCAAAAATAACTACATTTTTTCAGGGTGGTTTGAATTAGATAAGACAATCTCATTGTATTCGTTTTTGTTAAAATCTATTCCCCATTTGGAAATGTCAAGAAGTTTGTATTTTGGTTTCTGTTTGTTTTTTGAGGATTGTTTTTTAAAATTATATTTTTTCATTTTTACAGGACTATTTCCACGTTCATTTTTTGCTTTGTGGCTTTTACGACCATTTTTGTATCATCAACCCGTACTATAAAGTTTGCACTTTTTTCGTCTTTTTCGGTTAGGCGGAATTTTATATCATAGTTGTTTAATTTTGTACGCTTAAAGTTATACAAAGGAAATACATCTTCAAAGATATATCCTATAAGATTTATGTTTTCTTTATATGACACGCACATAAATCCTCTTTCGGGCGCTATTTCCACTTTTGATAAGACTTTAGGAGCAGGCTGAACGACTTGAGTTGTTTTTTCTTCGGTTTTTTGTTTTTGTTCAGCGGTTTGTGCTGTTTGTTTTTGATTGTTTAGGCTGGCGTTGAATTTTTCCTTGTATATATTAGCCTGAATCGGATTTTCTCTTTTTAAAACTTTATTAATGATTTCTCCTGATTCATTATTTGATGCTACAATGCGGTGTCGATTTTGCGATATAATTTCTATATTCGGATTATATGAAGAAAGTTCATACTGTTTTTTAACCTGAATGTTTTCATCAACTGTTTTTTGCTGATTGTTTTTATCGAGTACAAAGTAATCCCCTCTTTTTTGGAAGTTAACTTGAGGGCCGTAATCGGGATTTTTTCTTATATTTGGTTCAATTCTTTTATTTTGCAGTTCTTTTTTGCTTTTAAGTTTTATGTTGGCATGGTGGTTTTTGTTTGAAACGAACAGGATAATTAAAAATGCAAAAAATGAAATACAGGCAACAACTATGCTTTTTTCAGGCGCATTGAGATTGCTTATTTTGTTTATTATTTTGTGAGCCAGTGTTTTTGCAATTGATAGAAGTTTATCATTAAGCGGTGTTTGTTGGGTAATTTCTTCAATATTGTCCGTTTGAATATCCTCTATGGGATTTTCTTCGCTAACCGCTTCTTCTTCGATTATTTCGCTTACTTCTTCTTTTGAAAGCTCTTCAGGCTGAGTATCAACTTCCAAAACGGGAATTTGTTTAATTAATTGCGTATTTACAACTTCT
>CANQAW010000138.1 GCA_947589525.1 Candidatus Gastranaerophilales bacterium | reverse complement strand
CAATCCAGACATTTTTCTTTATATGAACGGGTTTACAAGTGATAATGTATCTATCGTACATATCGTGGTTATTTGTTGCTATTGTGCAATTTAGAGAAATCATTGTGTTATCTTCAATAGTTAACCCGCCTGCTGACATACATTGAAAACCGTTTAATATAACAACGTTTTTGCCGATTTTAACTTTATCGGCTAAGATTGTGAAAATCGGAGGATGAATGACTGTATTTTCTCCTAAAGTGTGATTAAAAAGTTCATCAATTAATTCTTTGCATTCGGGGGTCGTAGGGTTTGTTTGATTTATCCTGAAACATAAATCAGAACTTCTTCTTGCTTCTTCAATTCGCTCAGGCGCTTGATTTCTGACGTCAATTCTTATTTCTTCCATAATTACCTCACTTTTCTAATTTATACAAAAATTGAATAACATTCATTGACTTTATACCTATTTTAAACGCAAAGAAGATATTGTTTTGGCTCTAAGCGACTATATGTTTCAAAAACTTTACGATGACGCTTTAGAATATAACGGAGGTATAGAGAAACGTTTTACAGTCTATATGACAAGTTTTGCGCAATATATTGAAAACAGCAGTCAGAAATTATGTCAGGAATGGGTTAGAAATTCAGTTGACCCTGATGAACTATTAAAAGAAAACGGCATATCATCAGAAAATCTTGCAAATGTTATTAAAGATTTTATTGTAAATATTTAACCGTTTTAGATAATTCATATCTGTTTGTGTGTATTTGAAGCTGTTGCTAAATGAAAAGCGGAGTTTTCAAGTCGGAAAGTAAACTTATGAAAAATTTTAATCTCCAAAAACAATAAAAGGCATATCGTTATCAAGGGCGTATTGCTTTAAAAAATTCTCTTGTTTGGAAATAAATTTGGATATATTTCCGACATTATCATTTTCATCATACGCAAACACAGCCATTACTTCAGGGTTTGAGATATACATTTCATTATATTCTCTCTCGCCTTTTCTTACATTTGAATTAATTGTGGCAAAAGCTTTTATAAGCGCTTTTTCGGTTTCTTTCGGTTCAATTTCGCCGAAAGATTTATTTGCATTTTTTCTGACAAATTCAATATATTCTTCATCATCTAAATTAAGAGTTGTTTTTATTAAATTTGAGATATATTCTCTGTCTTCTTCTCTTTCGCCTCCAAAAACATAGTTTTCTTTAAAATTATCTATATTTTTACCGCATCCTGAACCTGAATCCGTTTCTCCGCCACCGTAGATATATTTTGCATCAGCGTTTAATAAAACTCCTTGAGTTCTAAAGAAACGATATTTGCTTTCGGGTCTTTCAGCATAACTTACGGATAATAAAGCATCTGAATCAGGCAGAGCAAAACGGCTAAATTTATAAAGTTGATTTGAATAATCTAAACCATGTGCAAAAAATTTGATATTTCCTGTATCAACATCTGCGCTGTTTAATTTTCTGCCGTGTTTTGTGCTGTATGATTGGGATGTTATTCCTCTTGAAAAAGAACCTTTGGGAAAACCGATTTTATCCCAAGTTTCGTTTTCAACTTCGTTATATTTTATAACAACAAGTCCCGATTTATCTTTATATATTCCTTTTAAATTTGTTGAACCGTCAGGGTTAACTTTAGTTATTGCTTTTTCAATAACGGAAGCTTTCGGAATTTTGGTAACGGGTAATAAAGGTTGAGTTTTTTTAAGTTCGTATGTCAGTTTTTCAATTTCTTTTGTTTTAAAGTTAAAATCATCAATAAATCTTTCATAAAAAGAATTATCGGCTTTAACAGCTTTTAAATCAGCGAGTGTAAATATTTTAGCCATGTCAAATAAATTATCGTACTGCATATCAAATGCGACTGATTTCATTCTTTTTTCGATATCATCAGCCTCTTTATTGTTAACATAGGCAAGCCACTCGTGGTTTTTTATTAGTGAATACAGTTTTATTTCTTCTTCTTTTGTTAATTTTAATTTTTTCAATATATAAAAACTGTCAAACGCGCTTTCATTAGGGTGAGTTTTATCTATTTGTCCTTGAACCTTTGTAAGGTCGTGGAAAAGTCCGCAAAGAAGCATTATTTTCTTATCCGAAGCATTCAAATTTGAAAAATTCGGATTTTGAGAGATTTTTTGAACAACTTTTAAACTGTGTTTAAATAAATCAAAATCTTGAATATTGTGCTGAATTTTACCTATTTGAGTTCTTAATTCGGGGAAAACTGAAATAATTTGATTTAGAATTTCTTCAATTTCCTTGTTATTACAGTTAATTTTATTATCTTTACTATATTTAATTACATAAGGACGAAGCGTTTCAACTATGCGTTTTGTATCAGGGTTATCAATTTGCGCAAGTTTTTTTCCGTTATTTAAATTTATCGGATAACCCGTTATTGAAAAACAGTGTCTTTTATTGCTGTCGACCTGAATTGCGTTTTTATTATGATGAAGTTCAAAACCAAAATAATCATAAACTTTTTGTCGTTCTTCGGGTTTTATATCTTTTACTATATTAAATACATCTATAATAAATTCATCGGTTGAATATTGCTGAGATATCGATAAATTATTAAATTCTTCATCCGATAGTAAAGCAAGAGAATTTGAAAGAGAGCTGATATTTTTTTGCGCATTTTTAATTTCGCTATCGTTTAAGATATTTGTTTCAATACCTATTGATTTAACTAAAGCGGGTAAAAGCGAACAGTATTCTTCTTGATTTAGGGGAATAAGGGGAAGATAAAGTTTTAATCTGCCAATATAAAACAAACCTGCGTTATTTTGAACAAGCTTTCTTAAAATTTCTTTTTTCTTCAAGGCAGGTATTTCGTTAATATTTTGTATATTGATTAAATCTCTAAATTCGTGCATTAAAGATATTTCATCGGCTGATAATTCTCTTACTGCTTCAGCACCTATTTTGTGTTCAAGCGATTTTATATCTTTTAAAGTTATATTTGATTTATCCGTTAAAATTGCTTTTAAATATTCGGGTGTTGCTTCGCCGTCTTTTATATGTTCGATTACGGAATAAACCAATGAGGAGTTGGATTTATTAACCTTTTTCAAGATAATATTAATATAGTTGGCAGTAAATATGTAATTTCCTTTTTTATCTTTTGCTTCAAGCATAGTTTTAAAAACATCTTTATTATCGCAAGTAATAGCTTCTAAAATATTGGCATAATCGTAATCCTTAAATCTGCAATTTCCTTTTTCGTCTTGTGCTTCAAGCAAAGTTTTAAGAACATCTTTATTATCAGGGGTAACGGCTTTTAAAGTACGTACAAAACCGCTCATTTTAAATCTGTAATTGCCTCTTTCATCTTTTGCTTCAAGCAAAGTTTCGTATATATCTATATTATCAGAAGTAACAGTTTCTAAAATATCGGCAATATTATGTTTGTTAAACCTATAAAAACCTATTTCGTCTTTTGCTTCAACTAAAGTTTTAAAAATATCTTTATTATCAAAGGTAACAGCTTCTAAAATTCGGACAATAGTTTTTTTATCTAATCTGCAATTTCCTTGTTCGTCTTTTGCTTCAAGCAAAGTTTCAAGACTATCTTTATTATCAAAGGTAACAGCTTCTAAAATTCGGACAATAGTTTTTTTATCTAATCTGTATTTTCCTTGTTCATCTTTTGCTTCAAGCAAAGCTTCAAGACTATCTTTATTATCGGGAGTAATTGCTTTTAATGTCTCGCCGCAATTTAAACCGTTAAATCTATAATTTCCTCTTTCGTCTTTTGCTTCAACTAAAGTTTCAAAAACATCTTTATTATCACGGGTAATTGCTTTTAATATCTCGCCGCAATCAAAACCGCTTAATCTGTATTTTCCTTCTTTGTCTTTTAAATCAAGCAAATAATCAATAAATTCTATGTTTTGGGAATTTAATTTTGGATATATGAAACATAAATCGGTTGAATTGCACCTAAATTTATTATCTTCAGTTTTTAAATTTAATAATTCAAAAAATACTTTTTCAGCTTCGGGCGATAATTCTTTGTTATTTAACATTGAAAAAAGACTATATCCGTCAAATATATATTTTCCGTTGTCATCTTTAAGATTAATTAATTTTTCTAAAAGTTGTACGTTATCTTTTTTATATCCGTTAAAAATATAACTGTCTGTTATTTGCTTAAAATAGTTATCATTCAAATAGCCGTGGTCGCAATCTTCGCAAAATTCGTCAATGAATACCGAAATTTCCGATAAAAATTCTTCTTTTCTGTCTTCGGGGCAATTTAGCTCGTTTTTATATCTTTCACAAGCTTCATTAATCAGTTTTAATACGGTTTCTTTTTTGGATTGCAAATCTCCGCAAAAGTTTATATTTAACTGCGCTTTGCCGTAAGAACCCAAAGCATCTAAAGAACTTGCCTGCGAATGTTTTTGTTCTTGTTTTTGATTTGTTTTTTTCTTTTTAAAATTACTTGAAGCCGTATTTTTTATAACTTTAAAATAGCTGTCCTTGTTAATTTCCATAACTGCCTTGTGAATTTAATATTAAATATCGGGCAGACCATAGAAAACTTTAATTTTAGAAAGCTTTTAACGATTTATATTTACAAAATTTAACATGCATTTAAAGTTTTATTTTAATTTTGAATATTGCTCATCATCTACCGCTTCAAGCCAGACATTTTCGGTATCAACTCCGTCCACTTCAACGGCTACATGAGAAAACCAGCTGTCGGGTGCGCTTCCGTGCCAATGTTTAACATTTGCGGGGATATTTATAACATCGCCCGTTTTCATCTCAATAGGGTCTTTTCCCCACTCCTGATAATAGCCTCTGCCACCGATTGCAATTAAAATCTGACCTCCGCCCGAGCTTGCTTTATGGATATGCCAGTTATTTCTGCATTTTGGTTCAAAAGTTACGTTATACATTTTAACTTGATTTGTTGACAGGGGCGAAATGTAGCTTTGACCGATAAAATATTGTTTATAAGCTTCGTTTTTATCTCCGATTGGAAACATTATTGTTTTTTGATATTCTTCTATTGTTTGCATTTTATTTTTCTCCTTTTTAAAAATTCCTGCAAATGTTGAATTTGTTGATATAAATATAATTGT
>CANQAW010000137.1 GCA_947589525.1 Candidatus Gastranaerophilales bacterium | reverse complement strand
TTCTTGCGCCAAGCGGAATTTCCTCGCCTTTTAGACCATAAGGATAACCGTTTCCGTTATAAAACTCGTGGTGATATTTTATAATTTCCCGAATATCATCAAGCTGTTTTATGTCTTCCAAAATTTTAACCGAATAGTGTACGTGCATTTTAACTTGTTCATATTCGTCGTCAGTCAAATTTTTGGTTTTGTTTAATATATCTTCTGCAACTCCAATCATCCCTATATCATGCAATAATCCCGCAAGCTCAATTCTGCTTGCTTCTTCGGGTTTAAGCGCAAGCTTATTTACCATTTTCAAAGCATAAAAAGCAACTCTTCGGCTTCTGCCCAAAGTAAAGGAATCTTTAGCATCAAGCGCTTCAATAATTGCTTTAACCGTTCCCGAGAATAATTCCTGTAAATCCGTAATAAGATTTTCATTATCAATTTTAAGCTGATAAGTCTCCAGTGCTTTATCGACAATCATAACCAGTTCATCGGGCGAATAAGGTTTTTTAATGTAGCGGTATATTTTTGCTTGGTTTATTGCATCAATTAATATTTTAACATCGGAATAAGCGGTAACCAAAAGGCGCATTGTTCTAGGTTGAATATCGTTTACACGTTTCAAAAACTCAACCCCGTCCATTAAAGGCATTTTATGGTCAGATAAAATGCAATCAAATTTTTCGGTTCTTAATATTTCTAAAGCTTCAATAGCACTATGCGCCTTTGTTATGTCATATTTATGTCTAAGCGTTCTGTATAACAGCGCCAGATTGTCTTCTTCATCATCTACAATTAACAGTTTGTATCTTGGCATTAATCTTCTCCATATTATACTATTTGTTTTGTTTTATCACCATTATTGTTTTTAGAAACATGATTAATAGGTAATGTCAAAGTAAATTTAGTACCTACACCGACCTCGGATTCAACCTCAATTTTACCGTTATGGTCTTTAATAACTCTGTAAGATATGCTCATTCCCAAACCCGTACCTTTTCCGACTGCTTTTGTAGTGAAAAACGGGTCAAAAACTTTGGAAAGATTTTCTTTGGGAATACCTTTACCGTTATCAATAAATTCTATAATAACATTTGTGTTAATCTTAAATACGTTTATTGTAAGAGTTCCGTTGTCCCCCATGGCATCTTGGGCGTTATCCAGAATATTCATGAAAACCTGATTTAATTGACCGCCGTATGCTTCAATTTTGGGAAGATTTTCCGCATAATTTTTAACAACGGTAATTCTGTTTTTATATTTGTTATTCAAAATATTTAATGTTGTATCAATTTCCTTGGGAATGTCAAACTGGGTTAAAACCATTTCTTCCATTCTGGAGAAATTCTTCAAATCCAAAATAATGTTCTTTGTTCTTTGCGTGCCTTCCGTACAGCTTTTAATCAAATCGGTAATATCGGTTCTTAAAAAGTCCAAATCGATTTCTTTTTTTACTTCTTCAATTTTATCTTTTATTTCCTGCGGAAAATTAGCACTGTTATTATCAAATAAATCAATTAATTTGAATAAATCGTCGACATAATTTTGCAAAATCATAATATTTCCGTGGATAAAGTTAACGGGATTATTAATTTCATGAGCAATTCCGGCTACTAATTCGCCAAGCGAGCGCATTTTTTCGGAGTGAACCATCATGGCTTGCGTTTCCTGTAGTTTGTAATTTGCTTCTTTTAGCGCAAGTGTTCTTTGCTTTACTTTAGTTTCCAATGAAGTATAAAGCTCATTTAATTGAATACCCATTTCATTGTACGAAGTAATCAAATCGTTAATTTCGGTAAAGTTTGAACCTTCGATTTTGACGTTAAAATTACCCTTGGACAATCTCTTGGCTGCAATCGAAAGTTTTTCAAGAGGTTTTGCAATCAATTTTGCAACGAGAATGCTTATGAAAATGCCTAAAATAATGATTAATATCATCATATTAAACATAACCTTCAAAAATTCCATATAGTAGGCTTCAACACTGCTTTTAGTTTGAATACCGAAAAACAAAGTATAGTTTCCGATTGCCTTGGATAAATTTTGAATGCCTTGAGCATTTTTGGATTTGTATTCTTCCCCGAATATTACTTTATTGGAATTATTATCAGTAATATATGCATAAACAAGAAGCTTTTCTTTTTTAAGGTTTCTAATCATGGATTCGGTAGAACTGAATTCTTGTCTTTTTGCGTCAATAATTAAATTCTCTACCAGTGTTGCCGAAATAGAATAGCGCAGTTTGTATATGTCGGATTCAAACGAACTTGCAAGATTTTTAATATTAAAAACAGTATAGGCGGTAAACAGTACCGACACAAATAATGTAACGCAGCTAATTAAAATTGCAAAATAGACACCGAGTTTTGCAGATTTAACTTTATGCTTTTCTTTAACTGCATCATCCTGCTTTTTTGAATTCTCTTTAGCGTTAGTTTGCTGTTTGTTTGTCTTTTTCATTTTACTCACCTGTACTAAATAAATCACTGTCTTGAGATATATCATCAGACGCTGAAGCGAACATACTCGGAATTTCATAAGCTTGTTTTTCGGTCAATTCTTTCTTTTTCTTGTTTGTAGAACGGTATGAGTCAAGGATTTTACCCACAATAAATCCGATAAACCAAAAAGAAAACGTTGCCGGTACAACAACTTTAAGTAAAAAAACCATACTGTAAAAATCAAACGACAGATTATTCAATAAACACAAAACCGACAATCCCAATATTGAAATTGACGAAAAAAACGAAGATAAAAATTGTGAATATGCTATCTCTTTTTGTTCCGAATTGGTCATTTATTTTCCCGTGATATTATGTCCTGCTTTGATTTTCCATTTTAATTTTAAAAGCATATTGGACAAGAACAATCCTGTCCATGTTTTCAAGATTTATAAATTTACCCGAAATAGCAAACTTATTTTCATCAATCTTATCGGTTCTAATCGGCTTAAGTTCGCATTCTATTTTTAAATTGTTGGGCATGTTAATTGTAATCGAATATTTTTTATCGGCGTTAAGCTGAGATTTCGCAATGAATTTAATACCTCCCGCCGAAATATCTTCAACGCTTAAAACAAAATCATCCGATAAATCATTAAAAACCAAACTTCCGCATCCTAAACCGACACGAGAGTATTCTCTGCGCTGAATAATGCTGTAATCATCGGTATAGGCAAGATATATGGTTTTATCTTCAATTTTATTTATCTTTGTTTCAAAATAAATAAGTCCGATAGGATTTACGCCGAAAACTTCGACATTTGCTCCCGCTTTATAATCAGACAGCTCATTTTCGTTCAATAAAACCAGTTTTGCTTTTATTTCATCATCATTTGCATCCAGCAATTCAAAAGCACCGGAACTGTTAAAATTTGCAGGAATAATTTTAAAATCTTTTACTGATTTGATTATAGTTTTCATAAATAACCTTTTTAAACTCTCGCCTTTTCAACTCTGATAATACCGACTGATTTTGTTTTTACATTACTTGCAACTTCATTATAAGACATAATTGCTATTTGTGGATAGCTTCTTTCGATTAATCGCCTAAAAATCAACCTTATGGGTGAAGAGCATAAAATTACAGGCTGATTACCCGTCATTTTGATTGCTCTTTCAAATTCACGATTTAAACTGTCGGTTAGATTTTTAACAAACTCGGGATTAAGCGTTAAACTTTCGCCATCGGGATTGATACCTCTTGCTATTTCCTGTTCCACCTCTTGGGTCATTGTAACAACAAGCAGTTCGCCCGCATCGGATAAATTTTGTTTGCATATATTTCTTGAAAGAGACTGACGGACTTGCTCGGTCAAATAATTATAATTTTTATTTACTTTATATTGCAAGCTTAATGTTTCAAGAATGGTTTTTAAATCTCTTACGGAAACTCGTTCTTTTAAAAGATTTTGCATTATCTGCTGAACATCTGCGGTTGTCAATTCTTTCATTAAATCATTTACATAAGTATCATTAACTTCTTTTTTAAGGTTGTCTATAAGCTGTTGAACATCGTTTCTTGTAAGTATTTCGCTTGCATTTTTCTTGATAATTTCGGTTAAATGGGTAGAAATTACGGCACTGGGGCTGACAACCGTATAGCCCGCAGCTTCGGCATATTCTTTATCTTTTTCCAAAATCCAGACGGCAGGTAAGTGAAAAGCGGGTTCAATTGCATTAATACCCGTAACATTAGGATCATCTTCTCCGCCCATTGAATTCATGGCAAGACTTCTGTCAGGATACACTTCTCCCGTTTCCGCCGTGACTCCTTTTAATTTTATTTGGTAGGTATTGGGAGGCAGTTGAAGATTATCTCTGACTCTGATTGAAGGAAGAACTATACCCAAATCAAGTGCGGTCTGGCGTCTGATTTGAGCAATTCTTTCAAGCAAATCTCCGCCTTTTTCTATATCTAAAAGACCTACAAGCCTGTAGCCTATTTCAATTTCCAATGTTTCAACCGCCAAAAGCTCGAGTACGCTTTCTCTTGTAGCTTTCTTTTTCTTCTTGCCGATTTTTTCGGCTCTTTTGGCTTCCGCTTCGGCTTCTTTTGCCTTTTGAGTTTGTTTAATATTATCTTTGTATTTCTTGTATGCAAATCCGCCCGACAAAGCCGAAATTGCCAAAAAAGGAATAGTCGGCATGCCCGGAACTATACCCATCATCATTAAAAGCCCCGAAATAATTCCTAAAACCTTCGGGTTTTGAAACATTTCCTGACGAATATCTTCAGATAAAGAGTTATCGGAACCGGAAGCTCTTGAAATAATCAAACCTGTTGCAGTTGAAATAATCAAAGCCGGAATTTGCGAAACAAGACCGTCTCCGACCGTTAGTATTGTATAAGTCGAAAGTGCTACATCGGGAGCCATTTTTAATTGAACAATTCCGATAATCAAACCGCCTACAATGTTTATAACGGTAATTATAATGCCTGCCGTCGCATCGCCTTTAACAAATTTTGAAGCACCATCCATAGTACCGTAAAAATCCGCTTCTCTTAAAAGATTTTTTCTTCTTTTTTTAGCTTCCGTCTCATCAATCAGACCCGAATTTAAATCCGCATCAATTGAAAGTTGTTTACCGGGCATAGCATCCAACGTAAATCTTGCGGAAACTTCCGCAACTCTGCCTGCACCGCCTGTAATAACCATAAAGTTAATTATTACAAGAATTATAAATATGACAGCACCGACTACGTAAT
>CANQAW010000136.1 GCA_947589525.1 Candidatus Gastranaerophilales bacterium | reverse complement strand
TGATATAATAACTCTAACCTTAGGAAAAGCGCTTGGGTCAAGCGGTGCAATTACAATATCAAATAAAACAATTATTGATTATTTAATAAATAAAGCTTCAACCTTTATTTTTTCAACGGCACTGCCGAGTGCGGATATTATGTGGAGTTATTTTTTGTTAAATGAAAAAATTGAATTTTTAAAAGAAAAAAAAGAAAAATTAACTGCGCTTTTTAAAAGTTTTAATCTTAAAAGCCAGATAGTACCGATTATTATAGGCGAAGCTCAAAAAACCAAAAAATTAGCTCATATTGCTCAAGATAACGGTTTTTTTGTATCGGCTATTAACCCCCCGACAGTACCCGTTGGGACTTCAAGGTTAAGAATATCATTAACCTCGGATATTACAAAAGAAGAAATAGAGAGATTTTTAAAGGTTATAGGTTATGGATTTTAATTGGATTAATCAAAAAAATAACAACAAACTTATTGTTTTTCTAAACGGCTGGGCTATGAATAAAAATGCCGTAAAAGATTTAGAAACAGGGGATTTTGATATTTTAGAAATTAATGATTACAGAAAAATTGAAAAAGAGTTGGATTTTGATTTTTCTATATTTAATTTTGAAAAATATGAGAAAAAATACCTTGTTTGCTGGTCAATGGGGGTTTTTATTTCAAATTTATTTATTGATGTTTTTAAAAATTTTGATAAAAAAATTGCCATAAACGGAACAAATAAAATCGTGGATGATAATTACGGAATTCCTGAAAAAATCTACGAAGTGACGGCAAGATTTTTAGATGAAGCCAATCTGGATAAATTTGTAGATAATATGTTTAACAAAGGGGAACTCCACGATTTAAAAATAAATCTGAACATAAAAAGAACACCAAAAGAACTGAAAGAAGAACTAACTTCCATAGGCGAACTTGCTTTAAGCGGAAAAATCAAACAAGAGCTTGATTTTGACAAGGTATTTATTTCGTTAAAAGACAGAATAATCCCCTCTAAAAATCAGATTAATTATTGGGAAAAGAAAAATATTGAAATTATTAAACTTAATGCAACGCATTATCCTTTTAATCACTTTAAAAGCTGGCAAGATATTATATGTTAGATAAAAAATTAATCAAAAAAAACTTTGAAAAAAGCATTGAAACTTATTTTGATAATGCCATAGTTCAAAAGAAAACTGCGCAAAAGTTAATTGAACTTCTGCCTTGTAAAAAATTTGATAAAATTTTAGAAATAGGCTGTTACAGCGGAATTTTAACCGATTTAATCAATAAAAACATAGATTTTAAAAGCTATTTGGCGCTTGATATAGTCGATTGCGAAAAATATATTAAAAAAATTAACCCTAAAATAGATTTTAAAATTGAAGATGTAGAAAATTTTAAAACAGAAGAAAAATATGACCTTATAATTGCAAACGCAAGTTTGCAATGGAGTAATGATTTTATCTCAACAATTAAAAAATTAAGAAGTTTTTTATCTCAAAAAGGAATACTGGCTTTTAGTGTTTTTGAAAAAAATAATCTTTTTGAAATAAAAAATGCTTTTAGCGTATCTTTAAATTACCCTGAAATTGATGATATAAAGCGTATTTTACCTAATTGCAAAACAGAAATTCAAAAAGAAGAATTAAAATTTTCTTCATCAATTGAAATTTTAAGACATTTAAAACTGACGGGGGTCAATTCAATATTAAAAAATAAATTGAGTTATAAAGAAATTAAACAAGGACTTAAAATACTTGAAAAGCAATACAAAAATACTCTTACTTATTATCCGTTATTAGTTATTTACAATCATTAAACGTCTGAAATACACTATTTCAAAGTGTTTCAATCCTATAAAAAGATGTTGATTGATAAAAATTTACGGGCATTATATTATTATAAAAGGTAAATAAAGGGGTAAAAGGGCATAAAGAAAAATGAGTGAAATGCAATTTCAAACCGACATTGAAAAATTGATAGAAATCCTGCCTCTTAAAATTAAAAGAAACATACAACAGGGGCTGTTAGATGACGCTATTGAAATTGTCCTTGATATAGGAAGAATTCCTGAAATCCGCCTTGGTAACGGAAATATTTTGTCTTTAGGAAACGACAACATCACAAGAGAAGATTTGGATTATGTTGTTGAAAAACTGCCCGAATTCACTCACGATAACCGTTCAGGAATAGCCGGAACTCTGCATCGAATTAGCGCAATAAGAAATCGTCAGGGTAAAATCGTAGGTCTTACCTGCAGAATAGGCAGGGTTGTCACAGGGACAATTGAGTGCATAAGAGATTTTGTTGTTCAAGGAAAATCAATTTTATTTTTAGGACGCCCGGGGGTCGGAAAAACTACAAAATTAAGAGAAATAACCCGTTTAATGGCAGACGAGCTGGGTAAAAGAGTAGTTGTAGTTGATACTTCAAATGAAATTGCAGGCGACGGGGACGTTGCTCATCCCGCTATCGGAAAAGCAAGAAGAATGCAGGTTTCGCAACCCGAATATCAAAAAGATATTATGATTGAAGCGGTTGAAAACCATACGCCTGAAGTAATTGTTGTAGATGAAATCGGAACGGAGCAGGAAGCACAGGCTGCAAGAACAATTGCAGAGCGTGGTGTAATGCTGATTGCAACGGCTCACGGCAACACTTTGGATAATTTAATTAAAAACCCGACATTATCTGATTTAATCGGGGGAATTGATACCGTCACCTTGGGAGATGACGAAGCAAAACACAGAGGCTCTCAAAAAACGGTTTTAGAGCGCCAAAAACAGCCCACTTTTGATATAGTTATTGAAATTATAGACAGAAACACCCTTGCCATTTATAAAGACTCTGCGCTAGCCGTTGATTATATTTTAAGAGGATGGCCGATAAGCCCTGAAATTAGGAAAGTTGATGAAAACTACAAAGAAACAAAACAAAATATAGATATAATTAAAAAAGTCGAAGAATTGGATAAAAAAGCTAAAAGCGACCTTCCTTCAGCACTTAATTTTTCTTTTAACCGTCAACAGTATATAAAAGATAATAAAAAGCACAAAAAAATCTATATTTACGCAGTTTCTCGCTCAATTGTGGATAAAATAATTGAAAGATTGGATATAGACGCAACAATTGTAAGAAGCGTTGAAGAAGCGGATTTTGTAATAGCTCATAAAAACTTCGCCAAAGGCGGAACAAAAATTTTATCAACTGCAAACGAATATCATCTGCCTGTGTTTTTTGTGCGCACAAATTCTATGAGCCAAATACAGAGAGTTTTAAAAGAAGCGCTTAATTTAACGCAGGAAAACCAAGAAATTCAACATTTAACAAACTATAAAGACGCAACGGAACTTGCGTTAGATGAAGCTAATGCAGGAATTGCAAAACTTCTTGAGGGGGCGGAAGTAGTAGAACTTCAACCGCAGGATAAACAAACAAGAAAACTCCAACACGAGTTAGTAGAAGCGCACGGCTATAAATCCGCAAGCGTAGGAGAGGGAAAAGAAAGACACTTAAAAATATTCAAAGATGATTAAATCTATAAAAACCAAACGGGAACAAATCGAAGATTATACAGTTCAATATAAAAAACATCCTTTTTCAAAAAATATAAAAATTTCTCTTAAGGAAAATAACTTTCTTCTTGTTACCATGCCTTATTTTTGCCCTTATAAAACGGCGAGAGATTTTTTAGTTAATAATTTTGAAAAATTAAAAACCTTTAAATTTAAAAATAAGATTTTAGATAAAAATGTCAAAACTAAATTTGATAGTTTAATTTTGCTTGAAGATGAAATTTTAAAAACAGTCGTCAAAAAGGGAGTTGTTTATTTTTATTATCCTAAAAATCTTGATTTTTCAAGTAATTTAATTCAAAAAGAGCTAAAATGCGCCTATTTAAAGGCTCTTAAAATCGAAGCAAAGAATTATTTAATTGAAAGATTAGAAATTCTGGCACACAAGTACGGTTTTAAATATAAAAAAGTATCCCTAAAAAATCAAAAAACAAGGTTTGGAAGCTGTTCTTTTCAAAATAATATCAATTTAAACATTAATCTGATGAAATATGATTTTGATGTTATTGATTACGTTTTAATCCATGAGCTTGTGCATACAAAAATCAAAAACCACTCAAGCGCTTTTTGGGCTGAAGTTGAAAAACACTGCCCAAATTACAGAATTTTAAGAAAAAAATTAAAACAAAATTAACAATTGACAAAAAATTTATAAAAATATAGAATTTCACTATGAATTTTTTCAAATATTTTATAGTAGGTCTTAGTGCGTTTATATTGGGTTTTAAACCTTTGGTTTATTTTGTGAAACTTGTTTATTTTATATTTCAAAATATAATTGAGCTTATTTTAGATAAAATATATCCCGAGGCAACGGCGATTTATAAACTATCGGGCGGATTTGACGAAATTCAAAAAAAATATTTTCTTATAACTTATTTAAGCTATCTTATTTTATCCGTTTTAATTGCGGTTGAACTTACAAATTTAAGACTAAACAAAGAGGTTCAAAAAGAAAGTGCCGATAATGAAAATTAAAAATATATTCACAAATAATGTTTTTGTCTTTCTTTGGATTAATTTATCTTTTTTGTTTTGGTTTTATCAAAACACAATCCAAAGCTCACAAAACGATATTTTAAGTCAGACATTAATTGAAAATATTATAAAATGCGCAATTATTGCTCTTTCTTATTTTCCTTTTGTTAATTTTGTTTTTTTAATGATTTATAAGCTTCAAAGTTCAAGATTTATCTATCTTATCTCAATTCTTTATATTTTTTATTTTAGCGTTTTTGATGTTTTAAAACTTTCCCTTCACGCAAAAAATATTTTTAATATATCTCTAACTTTGATATATAGCATAATCTGGCTTATTTTAATTATTTCAACAATAATTTATATGTATAAAAAACCTCTTAAATAATCTTGTTTAAGAGGTTTTAAAGTTATTTAATTTCTTCTTTTCCTTTGGAATTTATTTCTGATTTTAATTTTTCGATAAATTCATCAATTGTCATTTCGCCTATTTGACCAACTCCTCTTTTCCTTATCGAAATTTTATTTTCGGATAGCTCCTTATCTCCCGCAATTAAAACATAAGGCACTTTTTGATTTTGAAGATAATCTCTTATTTTATAGTTCATTGATTCTGATTTTTCTTCAAAAATAACTCTTATATTTTGCGAACGCAATTTTTTATAAATTTCTTCCATATAATCATTGTGCCTGT
>CANQAW010000135.1 GCA_947589525.1 Candidatus Gastranaerophilales bacterium | reverse complement strand
CGTTGGTCGGCATACATTCTGACAAGTCTTGAAATACGTTCTTTTTTACCGTTTGTAGCATTAAGTGCGTACGAGCCCGAGCTGATAGAGCCCGAATATACTCTTAAGAATGTCAAACGTCCGACAAAGGGGTCTGTCATAACTTTAAAAGCAAGAGCCGAGAACGGTTCTTCATCGGATGAGTGGCGCTCTGTTTTAGTTCCGTCTTCAAGTTCGCCTTCAATTGCTTTAACGTCAACAGGAGAAGGCATATAGTCAACAACATTATTCAATAACAGTTGAACACCTTTATTTTTAAATGCGGTACCGCAGCAAACGGGAACTATTTTATTATTACAAACAGCTTTTCTTAAGCCGGCTTTAAGTTCTTCAACCGTAATTGTCGAAGGATCGTCGAAGAATTTTTCCATTAAGGCATCATCTTCGCCTGCAATTGCTTCAACCATTGCATCTCTGTATTCTTTAGCTTTATTTACCAAATCGGCAGGGATTTCTTCTTCTTTAATATCCGTTCCAAGGTCATTTGTATAAATTTCGGCTTTCATTGTCATTAAGTCAACCAAGCCCGTGAAATTATCTTCAGCGCCGATTGGAAGCTGGATAGGTACAGCGTTTGCACCAAGTCTGTTTTTAATTTGGTCAACAACACGGTAAAAATCTGCGCCCGTTCTGTCCATTTTGTTAACAAAAACCATTCTCGGTACTTCGTAACGGTTAGCTTGTCTCCAAACGGTTTCAGATTGTGATTGAACACCGCCGACTGCGCAAAATACGGCAACGACACCATCCAAAACACGTAGTGAACGTTCTACTTCAATCGTGAAATCAACGTGTCCCGGGGTGTCTATGATATTAATTTGATGACCCTTCCAAGTTGCAGTAACAGCAGCGGATTGAATTGTAATTCCTCTTTCTCTTTCCTGTTCCATAAAGTCGGTAACGGCAGCACCGTCGTGAACCTCACCGATTTTATGAGTTTTACCCGTATAAAACAAAATACGTTCGGTAGTGGTTGTTTTTCCCGCATCAATGTGCGCAGCAATACCGATATTGCGTATCTTTTCTAATGCTGTTTGTCTTGGCATATTTTTTTCCTTTTCTATTTTTTTCTAGCGTATATATCTATTTTTGCATAAACAAGCAACAAGGCAAGAAATATTTCATACATATATTGGTTTTACTTTTTTAAAAAAACATTAATATAAATGAAAAAGTGAGGTATTTATGGCTAATTATTTAGGTTCAAGTCTTTTTACAAGCGCATTGTCGGGATTGAGCGCAAGTTATATGCTTCTTTTAAACGGCGGAAAATCCCTTACAATGAATGACATTTTAAATCCTGAGTCCGATTCTGTCAGATACACGGTTAATCAAACTTTCAGAAGTTTTCTGATGACCAATTTTAACAATATTGACTTAGACGGCGACGGCACAATAACAATGGATGATTTTTCAAATTATACTTCAAGACTAAAAGCTCAAGGTATGACATATAATGAACTGGCACAATTATGCTCAAACGGTGCGGGCGGTACAATGTCGTCTTTGCTTGACACGGTATTATCCAATTTTAACGAAATTGACGCAAACCATGACGGCAGAGTTACGCAAGGTGAAATTAACGCATACAGAATAAATCGCGAAATTAAAGACGTAAAAGAAAAATATCCGAAAATTGACCCTTCAAGAATGTCTTTATTTGTTGAGACCGACACAAATTCCCAAACAACAAAAACGGATAACAACGACGATAATAAAGTTTTCAGCTGATAATAAAAAAGACCGAAGTAAAACTTCGGTCTTTTGTTTTGATAAAGACGAAAATTATAATTTTTTTGAGTACTATTAGCTTAATTATGATAATTTGATAGTGCTTTTTTGGATTTCCGAACTTATTGCTTCCGAAACAGCATCTATTTCTTGAGAAACAGATTCCATTTGAGATTCAACATCGGTTTGTTCAACGTCATAATCTGTTTCAATATCGTTTGCTTCTTCTTCTATCATTGATATTTCCGATTCATAGTACACTTTTGTGTCATTTGTGTCATCTTGATATGTTAGCCTAGCTTCTTCAATTTGGTCTTGCAAATCGGCAATATCAGAAGAATTGTCAACATCCTCCGATGCGTTTTGGTCGTCACGGAGTGCGGAAATTTGTTCTCTCAAATCTTTAATTTCTTCAGTATACTCAGTTCTAAAATCTCTTAGTTCAGTGCTTTGGTTTGACTGAAGAACATTTTGTTCGTACTGATACTGACGTGACATCTGTCTTTTTTCACGCGCAATTTGTAAATCCCTCATTTGAAGGTCGGCGTGCGTTCGCTTCAATTCTTTTTTCCTAAGCGTAAGTACAACCCATCCCATAATTTTCGTCCTCTTGTTTGGTTTTGTGTTCTCTCGTGCTGATGATTATCCTTTTATTCATCCTCACAATTTAATAAAGTTTTTTTGATAAAATTTATTGCCACATTTAATAAAAAGTATATCAATTTTGTTACAAAACTTTATATTTACATCAAAATTGTCCGAAAACAAAGGTTTTTAGGCTATACATACACCATGGTCAACAGAATGCAAATTGTTATATACGATATATTTATCACTATCAATTTTAAAATCAATATTTTTATCACGCAAAAAATACGCAGGACCCGAACCTGACATTTGAAGCCCCAAAGAATTTAGATATCGCAATTCTTCATATTTATTAATTAAAGCAAATTCCAAATCATTTCTCATATCGGATTCGCATGTTAATCTGTCAAAAGCTTCGTATGCTTCACGTGCGGATATTTTTAAATTCTTGGGTTTTACAACGGATAAATTGAAAGAATAAAAAGGCATATCCGATATTTTTTCTCCTCTGCCCGTGCAAAGCTTTGTACCGCCTTTTAAACAAAAATTTAAATCGGAGCCGAGACTAAATGCCAAATCATTCAAACGTTTGTCATCCAAGGGCTTTTTTAACAAATAATTTAAAGCAAACAAAACTCCCGCAGCATCTGTTGAACCGCCCGCAAGTCCCGCACAGACGGGAATATTTTTTTCAATATAAATTGAAACTTTTTGTTTTAAATTTATTTCCTTTAAAAAAATTTCAGCTGCCTTATAGCAAATATTTTTCTCGTCATAAGGAATTTCACCGCTGGTGCCCGAAAGAAAAATACCGTCCCCGTCAGAAAGCTTAATTGTCACAAAGTCAAACAGGCTCACAGCTTGCATAATAGACTTTATCGGATGAAATCCCGTTTTCTCATCTTTCGGGAAAACTCTTAAATCAAGATTAATTTTTGCGGGACATTTTATTTTAACTTGTTTCATTAATTATACTCCTCAAGTGCGGCTGAAAGCTTGGAAATTAACTCTAAAGGCAATTTCTCGCCTCTGTCGTTTTTATCAATTCCGACAGCGTTTAAAGATTGCTCAACCCCCAAAAAGCCCGCATTTAAAAGAGAGTTTTTAATATTTTTTCGACGTGCCGAGAAAATAGCTTTAACGGTTCTTTTTAAAAGTCTTGTAACAGGGCATTTGGGCTTATCATGAATGCTGAATTTAACAATTGCACTATCCACCTTGGGAGAAGGCAGAAAGAATTTTTTCGGAACTTTTTTTACAATCTCGCAATCGCTGTACATTTGAGACAAAATTGAAAGTTGACCGTACTCTTTGTTTAAAGAGTTTTCATGAGCCGTTATTCTAAGCGCAACTTCATATTGCACCATTAAAAACATTTCGCTTATTTTTTTTCTGGCAGGAAAATCAACATCATCAATTTCCCCGAGCAAATGCGCCAAAATAGGACTTGTAATGTAATACGGGATATTTGCTATAACTTTAATTTTATCAGCGTTAAATGGAAGCTTGGTTATATCCGTTTTTAAAATATCCCCGTGTATTAAAGTAAAATTTGAACTTTCGGAAAAATTTTTATTTAATATATTAACCGCATCATTATCCAATTCTACTGCAACAAGATTTTTAACTTTTTTAACGAGCTTTTCGGTAACGAAACCGAGTCCCGCGCCAATTTCCAAAACTTCATCATCAAATTGGGCAAAATCAGATATAAAATCAATTATTTCCGAGCTGATTAAAAAATTTTGACCCAATTTCTTTTTGGCTCTGAATTTTTTTGCTCTAGCAATATAGTTTAAGTCCATAAAACGATTATATTTCAAAATAGTTAATAAGAGCAACTATAATATTATATTATTTATGCTATTATTTTTCTATGGCAAACGAAACCGCACAAAAAACAAATAAAAATACTTTATCGGAATATAGCCGAAATAAAATATTATCCGTCAGAGATATTAAAAAATTCTACGAAAATAAAAGCACAAAATCACTTATCGGACTTGAATACGAAAGATTGAGCATAGACAAAAATACGCTGAATTGTGCTGATTATAAAACAATATCAAAAATAATAGAAATATTTGCAAATCAAAACAATTGGAAAATTTTATACGACAGAGATACCATAATAGGCGCAAAATCCGCCGATTTTACATCAATAAGTCTGGAGCCGGGGTGTCAGCTTGAAATCAGTCTTTCTCCCAAAAACAATATTTTGGATATTGATTTATCTCTTAATAAAATCATAAATCGTATAGACAAAATAGCGTCATATTATAACGTAATTTTTTTAGGCTACGGAATTAACCCGAAGAATACCATTGAACAAATACCTCTTTTAAATAAACAAAGATACCTGATAATGGATAAATATCTTCCCAATGCCAAAGGAGGACTGCTTTCAAGATATATGATGAGAAAAACGGCAGGCATACAGGTTAATGTTGATTATTCAAGCGAAAATGACGCATTTTATAAAGTTAAATTTTTAAATCTGATAATGCCGTTTATTGAAGCGATGTGTTCAAACAGCCCCTTTGAAAACAACACTCTGCAAGACAAAAAATCCTTGAGAGCAAATATATGGCGAAATGTCGGATACGAGCGATGCAACTTTTTCTACGGAAAAATATTTAAAAATGACAATAGTAAAAACTTTTTTGAAAAATATATCACGGAAGTTTTAAAAGTACCCGTAATATATATTGAAAGAGGGGATAAAAAAACAATTATAAACGGAAAAGTTAACTTTGCGCAATTTATGAAAAATACGCAGAATTCTGCCGTATTTGAAGACTACATACTTCATCAAAGCCTTTGTTTTCCCGATATAAGACTAAAAAATTATATAGAAATCAGAAATCACGACAGCG
>CANQAW010000134.1 GCA_947589525.1 Candidatus Gastranaerophilales bacterium | reverse complement strand
TGTTGAAATGATGTCGACAGGTCTAAGCCCGGCATTTATGTCAAGGGTTCGGGTTACAGTAAATACAGGGCTAAGAAATGCCTTTGTACTCATAATCACAGCCACGACAGCAAGAAAGAGGCAAAGCGGTGTGATGAACTGTATTTGCTTTTGCTGTCAGGGCAAATTCGTGACCTTGAGTTGCAGAAAGAGTATGTTTTAGTGCCTGCACTTAAATACTCCGAACCTATGAACGCTTGTTATACAGACGAAAACGGAGAGCAAAAGCCCTTTATTATGGGTTGTTACGGAATAGGTGTTTCAAGAACAATGTCGGCAGCCATAGAAAAATATCACGATGATTTTGGTATAATTTGGCCTGTTGAAATTGCGCCATACCATGTTGATGTTGTCCCTGTCAACACGGAAGATAGCGAGCAAATGAAAATCGCCCTTGAAATCTATGAAGAACTTAAAAAATTGAACATTGAAGTTGTGCTGGATGACAGGAAAGACAGAGCGGGAGTTAAGTTTAAAGATGCGGATTTAATAGGTTTTCCCGTTAGAATTACCGTCGGAAAAACAGCTGTCGAAGGTCTTGTTGAATTTAAATTAAGAAAAGATAAAGAAGCCGTAAAATTAACTCCCTGTCAAGCGATTGAAAAATGCAAGGAAATTTTATGGAATTGAATCCCGTTTTAATATCCGTAATATTATTGTGCATATTGTGTGTATGCAGGATAAATGTTTTATTTTCTTTAATGATTAGCGCAATAGCGGCAGGATTGTTGTCTAAAATGCCCATAGAAAAAATAATGGATTTATTTATCTCAGGTATGGGACAAAATTCAGAAACTGCGCTCAGCTACATTCTTTTGGGAACTCTTGCCGCAGCTATGACACACACGGGATTAGCTCGGATTATTGCTGTTAAAATTTCAAATTTCATTAAGGACAATAAATATCTTCTGATTGGAATCTTGATTTTAATTTCTATAATGTCGCAAAATTTAATTCCGGTACACATTGCTTTTATCCCGATTTTAATACCTCCTTTAATTCCTTTACTAAACAAATTGCAAATAGACAGAAGGCTAATCGCCTGCTCGCTTGCTTTTGGTTTAAAAGCACCATATATTGCAATTCCCGCAGGGTTCGGGCTTATTTTTCAAGGTCTGATAGCGGATAATATGACCCTCAACTCAATGACGGTTTCAAAGTTAGAAGTCTGCAAATACAGCTGGATTTTAGGAATCGGAATGTTTCTTGCGCTTTTAATTGCAATTTTTATAAGTTACGGGAAACCGAGAATATACCAAGATAATTGCGATATTTGCGAAAAGGAAAAAGATTTAAAATTTGAAAAAAAACATTTTGTAACGCTTCTGGGGGCGCTGATTACTTTAATTGTTCAGATAATAAGCGGGTCTTTACCCTTGGGCGCACTAATCGGTTTAATAGTAATATTCGGTTTAAAAGCCGTGTCGCACAAGAATATGGACTTCTTGATAAACGAAGGCGTTGGTCTTATGGGATATATTGCTTTTGTAATGCTTGTTTGCGCCGGTTATGCTCTTGTCTTAAAAGAATCAGGCTCTATAGATTCGCTGATTAACTCCATTCTCCCTTTTGTGGAGCATTCAAAATTACTTGCAAGTATAGCAATGTTGTTGATTGGTCTTGTAATAACCGTCGGAATAGGTTCTTCTTTTGGTACAATCCCTATTCTTGCCGTTTTATTTGTTCCCATGTGTGCAAAATTGGGATTTTCAACACCTGCAACAATAGTATTGCTTTGCGCTGCTTCCGCTCTCGGTGATGCAGGTTCTCCCGCATCCGATACTACATTAGGACCTACGGCAGGTTTAAATGTTGATAATCAACACGACCATATAAAAGATACGTGTATACCGACATTTTTGCACTTTAACAGTGCGCTTATAATAACTGCGCTTATAGCGGTTTATTTATTTTAAGCATAACACCTTTGAATGGATGATTGAAGCTGTTGTTTAACGCTTTGTTCTTCAGCATCCAGCATTTGCAGCTGCGTTTGATATCTTTGAAGCTGTAAATCAAGAGCTTTCTCTGCCTGTTGCAATCTTTCTTTTCTTTTTTCCAATGACTTCATTTCGGGACTATCCGGATCCATGTCGGAAGAAAGACCCAAAAGTTCATTTATTTGAGAAGTTAAGTCGTATTTTGTTGCCGAAATTAACTGAATTTCATATTCTAAATCAGACCTTTGTGAATTAATTTGTGCCAGTCGCATTTGCGCAATCAATAGACCCA
This sequence comes from Candidatus Gastranaerophilales bacterium, assembly GCA_947589525.1. Taxonomy (GTDB): domain Bacteria; phylum Cyanobacteriota; class Vampirovibrionia; order Gastranaerophilales; family Gastranaerophilaceae; genus RUG14156. The sequence continues at coordinate 2,981 of CANQAW010000134.1, read as the reverse complement.
TTTTTATCTCATTTCATTAAATTTATTGCCTCTCAGAAAAGCATGCTCATTATTTTGAGCTATTAACTTTTCCATTTGACTTAATTGATACATTTGGTACTTAAGTTTATTTTGCACCATCTTTCTTTTTTTGTTTATGGAAAGTGCATCTTTTAAGCCCGCAACCAGCCCTTTCTTGAAAAGCTTTATGGGATTTTTCCTTCTTAAATAATTTTTAGTATAATTTAAAAAGGTTCTAAATCTTTTCATATTTGATTGTAATGCTTGTTGCAATTTAAAATCTCCTATTTTTTTGTTTTTATTAGGAGGTCTTACCTTAATAAAAACAAACTGTATTAAAAAATTGCCATCTGTGTTAATAAATATTAACTTATATTTGTTTTTTCGACATTTTAACCCCTTAACTTTAAATATTGATACAAAAATTTACATTTCATACACACTGTATGGAATGGTGTGATTTTATTAAAATTTTATAAAACAAAGTGACATGAAAAAAATTTTGTTATATAGTATTTATAAATAGAATACCTTGGAGGAAATAAATGGGATACGAGATATTATATAAAAAAGAGTTATGCACCAATCAATTTGAGGTTAGAGTCAAAGCTCCTTTTATTACAAAAAACGCCAAAGCGGGACAATTCATAATTCTGAGAACGGATAAAAATTCCGAAAGAATTCCTTTGACAATAGCTGATTGTGATAAAGAAAATGAAATTTTAACCATAGTATATATGGCAGTCGGATACACAACCAAGAAGCTTGCTTCTTTGAATGTCGGCGACTGTATAGAAGATATCGTAGGGCCGTTAGGCGTCCCGACACATATTGAAAAATACGGCACCGTTATTTGCGTAGCGGGCGGATACGGAGCTGCACCCTGTTATTTAATTGCAAAAGCACTTAAAGATGCAGGAAACGAAGTACACATGGTAATGGGAGCAAGAACAAAAGATTTAATCTTCTGGGAAGACAAAATGAGAAGTGCTTCAAGCGAGCTTCATATTACTACCGATGACGGAAGTTACGGCACAAAAGGTTTTACAACTAACGTCGCAAAAGAAATTATAGATTCTAAAAAAGTAGATTATGTAATAGCGGTCGGTCCTATGCCTATGATGAGAGCGGTTGCGGAATTAACCCGACCATACGGAATTAAAACGGAAGCTTCCATGAATCCCATTATGGTGGATGGAACGGGAATGTGCGGTGCATGCAGGTTAACGGTCGGAGGAAAAACTAAATTTGCCTGCGTGGACGGACCTGATTTTGATGCTCACGAAATTGATTTTGACGAAGTTATTAACAGAACAAGAATTTACAAACAAGAAGAAAAACGCTGTGATGAAACAAAATGCAACCTTATTAAACAAGGTTTAGAACTGGAAGCAAAGGTGTAAAATGAGCGAACAACATTCAAGAAAGAAAATCCCTTTTTGTCCGATGTTATCTGCGGGCTCGTCTGATTTAAGAATTTGTACACAAGAAAATTGCGCTTGGTATATTTCAAGTTCAAAAACTTGTGCAATATATATAATCGGACATAACAACATTTTAGACATAAAGGAAAAACAAGGAAAATAAAAACTAATGTCTAAACCAATGACCATTACAGAGAAAATTTTTGCGCACCATTGCACAAAAGATTTTGTTGAAGCGGGAGAGTTGGTTGAAGCAAAAATTGATATCGCTCTTGCAAACGATATTACAGGGCCTATTGCAATTGAAGTTTTTGAAAAAATCGGTTTAAAATCGGTTTTTGACAAATCAAGAGTTGTTTTAGTGCCGGATCATTTTACTCCCAACAAAGATATTAAATCTGCTCAACAAGCCAAAATATTAAGAGAATTTGTAAAAAAACAAAATTTAACACATAAATTTGATGTCGGAACAATGGGAATTGAACACGCACTTTTGCCCGAAAAAGGTATAGTTACTGCGGGTGATTTAATAATTGGCGCCGACTCTCATACTTGTACATACGGTGCATTGGGCGCTTTTTCAACAGGTGTCGGTTCAACCGATTTGGGCTGCGCAATGGCATCAGGGTCTACTTGGTTTAAAATCCCGCAAACAATAAAGGTTATAGTTAACGGCAGTTTCAAAAAATACGTAACATCAAAAGACTTAATTTTACATTTAATAGGTAAAATAGGAGTTGACGGTGCTTTGTATAAAACCGTTGAATTTTGCGGAACAACATTTAAAACAATGTCAATGGACCAAAGATTTACATTGTGCAACATGGTAATTGAAGCCGGCGCAAAAAACGGCATTATAGAGCCTGACGAAATTACCTTTAATTATTTAAAAAATCGCTCTTTAAGAGAACCTTTATTTTTTGAAAGCGATAAAAACGCAGCTTATGAAAAAATTATAGAAATAAACGCAAGTGAAATTGAGCCTGTGATTGCATATCCGCACTTGCCTGAAAATACTCACACAATAAATGAGGCAAAAAAAGACAATATTAAAATCGATCAGGTTGTAATCGGAAGCTGTACCAACGGACGCCTTGAAGATATGAAAATGACCGCAGAGGTTTTAAAAGGAAGAAAGGTGCATCCTAATGTAAGACTTTTGGTTTTCCCCGCAACACAAGATATTGTTTTAAAATCAATTGAGTTAGGATATTATCAAACAATAATAGAAGCCGGCGGTGCTGTTTCAACGCCGACATGCGGTCCGTGTCTGGGTGGTCATTGCGGAATTTTGGCGCAAAATGAAGTATGTATCTCTACGACAAACCGTAATTTTGTCGGACGAATGGGTCATATTGATTCAAAGATATATCTTGCAAATCCGTATATAGCTTCAGCTAGTGCGGTATTGGGCAGAATAGGCAGTGTAGAGGAATTATAGTTGAAAAAAATTATTTATTATTTTTTAGTTTTTTGCTTAACACTTCTGCCTGTCAGAGCCAATTCATTTGACAAATTGATAGCCGAATCGGGATTAGGTTTCAGATCGACTCTCGG
>CANQAW010000133.1 GCA_947589525.1 Candidatus Gastranaerophilales bacterium | reverse complement strand
AGGCTATAAATTTGGATAAATTTTCACATTGCGAAGTGCCAAGCAAAATAACCCTTTTATTGTACCCTTTCGGATAGTGAAAAAGTTTGTATTTATGATAATTTTCATCAACTATAATTTTATTTAAATTTTTGGAGTCTTTATGATGGTAATAACGATATTTAACTTTATGATATTTTTTTGGATTTGGTATGCCGAAGTTATAAATCCCGCTTCCCCAATCATAGGTTTCGTAAAAATCAGCTTTCACTCTGTTGCTGTATGAAAAATTATAATCATTTTTATCGGAAGGATTAATATCGGGATAATCTTTTTTTATCTCTTTCATCAACTCTAAAAAACCTATATACGCACCGTCATCCGTCCAATGGTGCTCTGTTTGAAAGAACATAAAATTTTCCCGAGCGCCTTTTTGAAGCGCTTCAAGAGGAAATACAACTTTTAAACCCGTCTTTTTTCGAGTTTCAGCTATTTTATCAATAAAATACTTTTCAAGTTTTCCATCATTTTGTCTAAGCAATGTTTTATGCACTTGAGCTTTTGTAGGTACTACAAGAACGTATAGCTCAATATTGTTCTTTTGAAGAAACTCTTTAAATTTAACCAAAGCATCAAAAGATTTATCGCACTGTTGTTTATTAAGTTGAAAAAATTCAAAATCATAATACAAAAATCCGCTTTGCTTATCATATATACCGCCTCTTTCTATTTTGTCAAACAGCTTAAGTTTGATGTAGTAGTAAGTGCTTATATACTTATAGCGAAAATTAAACCTGTCATTAAACCAACTCTCAAAGTTTTTCCCGAATTCATAATTTATCTGCCTGTCCTCATTTAACAACGGAGTCCATTGCGCAAGAACTCTTCTTTCCTTTTCCGAATACATATCTTTATTAATATTAGTCATCGGAATAAATATTAAAATGAAAAATATTGTCAAAAATATGGTTTCTATTCTCGACTTACCTTTTATTTCACTCAAATTCGCAACGTAATCCGTCAACTTAAAAGCAAGCAAATAAGTAAGAGTTAAAATTATTACGAATATCTTTATGTCAAATTTTATTGCACATCGTATATTTAACTCATCCGAATATGTTAAAATTACTTCTTCAGCTTCAGACTTAAATTCTACCCTGCTTTCATCAGCTTTAATAATTCTTGCACCGTCAATTTTCATTTTATCAAGAGGTATGACCTTTTTACCGTATTTTAACGCAAGATTGCTTATAATAACCGAAGAATTAATATCAAAACCCGAAAGAGTAATTCTTAAATTTTTGGGCAATTTTGCACGCTTAACCTCAATATGAAAATGAGAAGCTTTTTTTATTACACCAATTTCCTGCGCTTTTTTGCAATGAACAAAATCAGAAGGCTTTTTCGTTAATTCAACTAAAGCAGTTATGCTTTTTTCCTTCCCCCCCATTAGAAGTACATCAAAATCAACAGGAACAGGTCTTAAGATAAGCCAGCTTCTGTTAGCCAGAACTAATACTAAAATTGTTATGATAACGGATAAAACAGTTCTTTTTCTGGGCTTAAATCTATTAACACCAACCATCATAAATCCTAAAAATATCTTAAAACCTGTATAAAGATAACAATAACAGAAAATAATGTCAATAGATTGACTAAAAAAAATAAAGATAAGATAATTTTTATATGAAAGAATATAAAAATATATTACTGATTAATTACGGCGGAATAGGAGACGAAATTTTATTCTTAAGCACGATTTCATCCCTTAAAAAGCAATATCCCTCTTCAAAAATTACTCTTGCGCTTGAACCTCGCTCTAAGTGCATTAAAGATTTAACCGATGAAATAGATGATATAATTTGCGTCGATATTAAAGCGCAAGGGATTAAAAAATATTTTAATATGCTGAAGTTTATTTTCTCTTGCAGGTTTAAAGGCTTTGATTGCGTAATTTCAAGCGGAAAAAGTCCGCTTGTCGCCGTTATTTTATTTTTAACGGGCATTAAAGAAAGAATAGGCTATAATTCAAAAACGGATTTTTTATTAACCAAAACGGTAAAATTGAACGAAAACTGCTATGCTTCCAAAATGTATCATTCATTGATTGAAGGAATAGTAAATGTCGAATTTGAAAATCCTAAAATCATTCTTAATGACGATTATTTTTTTCCCGTGGAGAATTATGCCGTTATACATCCGGGGGTTTCAAAAATGTCCGTTAAAAAGCATATTTTTAAATCCCCGAAACTTGATTTTTGGAGCAGACTTATAGAAGGACTTTTGGAAAAAGGCAAAAACGTTGTTCTTTTGGGAACGTATGATGATAAGGATTTAATTGAAGAAATTTTAAAAAATGAAAAAATACTTAACAGTCCTAATTTTTTCAATTATTACGGAAAAACAAAAAACATTAAGGAAATGGCGCAAATTATGAAATCGGCGCAATGCGTAATTTGCGCAGACAGCGCCCCGATGCATGTTGCAATTGCGGTATCCGAAAAAGTTTATGCTGTTTTTGCCCCGACAAACGAGCTGAAATTAACACCAAAAAGCGAAAATATAAAAATTATTCAAAATGATATTGCCTGCAGACCGTGCCTATGGGATAAAAGAACAAAAAATTGCGAACATTCAAAATGTTTGGACATAGATTGCAATTTAATTTTAAATGAAATTAATTGATTTTAAACCAATGTTATTGTAAAATTTAAACATAATTTATTTTGTGTAACGAGGTAACAAATGAAGAAGATTCAGAAATTAATTGTCATCTTTTTTGCGCTTTTGACTTTTAATGCGGTTTCGGCGCTTGAAATAGTCGATGTTAAAGCAAGCTATTGGGCAAGTCAAGAGATTATAAGGGCAATTCAAAATAACTACATTTCCATAGTTGACGGCAACAAATTCAATCCGGAAGGAACTATGACAAGAAGCGAGTTTGTCACATCCTTGCTTAAAGTAATACAACGTCAAGACGAAAGCGTTATTCAAAAAACAAGCTTTAAAGACATAAGCAGTGCAACTCCCAACGGCAAAAACATTAAATTGTCCGAACAAATTGCAATGGCATTCGGATATCCCGATAAAACTTTCAGACCTAATTCCCGCATAAATCACAACGAAACAATGAGCATGATAGCTAATATCACGGACGGCGGATATCCTGCGACAGATATATCAATGTTTAAAGACCATAACGAAATTCCGCTTTGGGCAAAAAGAGCATATATTAAAAATGTTGCAAACGATATTTACGTTAACTATCCCGACGGATTAAAATTTAATCCTTCAAAAGATTTAACCAGAGCCGAAGCTGCCGTTTTGTTTGATAAAATAGCTCAAAACCTTGATAAAGTTAAAGACAGCTTCAGAGATTTGGCTGATGATGATACCGATGATGATTATTCGGGTATTATTTCAGGCGGAAGTAAGTATGATTTTGATAAAGCGGAATTTTTATCCGAAAATACTTTACACTTAGTCGATTTTGCTACAAACGATAAAGTTCAAGTGTATGACGTTAAAAAAGTTATTGAAGCAGGAAACGTACTGGTTGCAACTTCGCTAAATCCCGTTGAATCAAGAAAAGATTTAATGGCTACGGAATACGTTTTCACCGCACCGAATGACGTATATACAAAAGAAGGTACTTTCTTATATCCGAAGGGTACGGAATTTTACGCAAGGGTTGATAAAATCGGATACAGCGCTTGGAGATCCAAACCTGAAAAATCAAGAGTAGTTTTCCATAAATATTCTATGCCTACAGGCGAAACCTACGATATGTCGGGAGTTCCTTTTACTAAAAAAGAAAGAGTAATTTATAAAAATAAAGTAAATAATAAAACAAAAGCTCTTGCATATTATAACGGTTCTCAAAAGCAAAATTTAATCAATATTGCTCATCAAAATGCACCGATAATCGATTTTGATATTACAAAGGCTAAAACAATCTACATTTTGATTACGGGCGATACCGTTATTCCCGCCCAAGATTATAAAAGCTTCAGAACGAAGAAGAGTGTTTTGGACGAAGAACTATAATTTTAACCTTAAATTAAACAACCTCTTGAATTTCAAGAGGTTGTTTTTTAGTTTTTAGTTTATATATTAACAGATTAGAGTTTATTGGCTGATTACCCATTCTTTGATTAAATTTTGTCCGAATGCTATCGCTACGCCTATGCCTGCACCTGCTAATGCAGTTAACGGGCCTCCGACAGCAAAACCTGCTATTGCACCTGTTGCCGCACCTGATATAATTTTACCAGAGCTTTCTTTCATATTGTCAACAAGTCGTACATCTTCATTGCCTAATTTAGCTTGAATTTCTTGTTTTGAATAAGTATCAAAGAATAAACCTACAATCGGAATGCCGTTTAAAACACCTGTCATAAATGAATCTCTGCTGTTTTCATCTACATAACTGTTGAAATTTGCACCTGCCTTATTTAAAATTGTCGAGATTTGTTCATCATCTGCACTTTGACCGCATTGAACCGCAAATTCCGACGCATGGTCTCTTAACGATTCAATTTTATCCATGGCTTTATCAAAATCGCCCTGCGCTAAATATCTTTTTGCCTTTTCAATTGTATCGGAGTATTCCGTTCTTAAATAACTTGCAACTTTGCTGGTTACTCTTGAACTTCCTCCGTAACCCGACCCAAAAATAGAACCGCCCGTTCCTATTCCGCTGTAGCCTCCGTAATTTTGTCCTAAGTATAGTCCTCCGCCGTATGGGGAAAATGCCGAAGTTCCGTTTAACATTTCTAACCTCCACTATAAAATATATAAACTAACCTTACATTTTAATAAAAACTTTATTTGTTTACTTATTGCCCTATTTTTGAAAAATTGTTAATATTTCTTAACATTGCAAAATAAAAATATGCTTGAAAAATAATATTTAATTGATAGAATTGATTTATAACAGCACAAGCTTTTGTTGCAAGATTAGAGACATCGTCACGGGTGGCACTCTGCCGAGAAAAAAGATTAAATATCTTTTTTCGAGAGGTAAGGTAGCGCAAGCTACCGCAAGCCCGAGAATTGAAAATTGAATACAAAGTCGTCACGGGCCTGTGGCACTCTGCCGAGAAAAAAGATTAAATATCTTTTTTCGAGAGGTAAGGTAGCGCAAGCTACCGCAAGCCCGAGAATTGAAAATTGAATACAAAGTCGTCACGGGCCTGTGGCACTCTGCCGAGAAAAAAGATTAAATATCTTTTTTCGAGAGGTAAGGTAGCGCAAGCTACCGCAAGCCCGAGA
>CANQAW010000132.1 GCA_947589525.1 Candidatus Gastranaerophilales bacterium | reverse complement strand
ATATGATACTTCCAAAATCCGAGCGATTGGGATTTAATTTCAGAGACAGATTTGCCTCAAACGCACCATACAGCCCAACATATAAACACAGATTATATTCTTATAAAAACAACTGGTTTCGCCCTTACAGCGTTTTTGAAAACGTAAAATTAAGTTCACTAAATGTAACAAATATAATGTATGGAAATTTTTTAGGGCAGGAATCTCCTCTAATCAGGCTTAAAAAAGGCTGGAATTATATTTACGGCCCCTACATAGGATACAACGGCTCACATCAAAATTTTAGAAGCGTCGGTATTAATCAAAACGGCTTCAGCACAGGGGGAGTTTTGATGTTGTATAAAAATAATTTCTATTTTGGTTTAACGGCTGATGCAGGCGCAAGTTTTGCCCGTGCGAGAACGCTTTTCGGGCAAGATAATTTTAATATGTTTTTAACGGGTTGCGCCTTAAAAACAGGATATAACTTTGAGTTCAAGGAAGGAAAATATATAATTCAGCCTAATTACTTTATGGCATACAGCTTTATAAATACTTTCGATTTTACAAATTCAACAGATATCAGAATTAAATCAAAACCGCTGAATGCAATTACCATTGCCCCCGGAATTCAATTTATCGCCAATTTGGAAAAAGGATTTCAACCCTACATAAGTATTTATATGGTTTTTAATGCAATTGACAAAACAAAATTTTTTGCAAACGACGTAACATTACCTCAATTGGCGATTAAGCCTTTTGTAGCGTATGGTGCGGGTATAAGAAAAATTATAAATAATTTTTTTACCTTTTATCTTCAAGGCTACGTAACAAACGGCTCAAGAAACGGAATAGGGCTTTGGGCGGGCTTGGACAGTTATATGGGAAATACTTACAAACACTAAAATGTAACAAATTAACTTATTTTTATTTTGCATTTATGCTGAGAATTACGACATAACAAAATAAGCAAAAATAAGCGAAGCACTTAATTTTATAAACAAAGAACCGCTAAATACGGCGGACAGAATATTGGTTTTAGGAGTAAACCCTGGACATGCGGGAAGAAAATATCTTCCTTATATAGATAAAAAAATATTAAAGCTTATTGAATTAAAAAAAGAATATAATTTTGAAATTTATATAGACGGCGCAGTTACGGCACAAAGAATTGACCAATGGCGAAATAAAGGCGTTAAAGGATTTGTATTGGGGACAGCCACTTTATTTAACAAAGAAAACGATTTTCGCAAATGTATAAATGATATAAGACAAAACGGTTTAATCCATATTGCGAATTAATTCGGATATCATTTTTCGATTTTGATATTTAATATCGGGATTATCTTTAATAACTTTATATATAAGCCTTCCTATATTGATATTCAAATCTTTTCCTCTGCATTTTAATTTAAGAATTAAATCCTCTTTCGAATATTTTTGTTCTCTTTTTAACATGGGATGTATTTATCCTTTCTTGTATCATGCAAAAAAAGGCGGGTATATTACCCGCCTTTATTATTATTCAATTTTATAAATCTTAAATTTCTCATTTTTGAAATCAACAGCATACTATTAAACTATTTATGAAATAATATTTTAAAAATAACCGATATTCAATGTATATAAAAATATTTTAACAATTTTTTACAAATATATTTTATACTTATTCGAGGATATATTCTGATAAATCCACTGTTTTAAGGCTGTGCTGAAGATTATTTTTTTCATCTTTAAAATGAATTTTTATGTAATTTCTCGTAACTGCGCTATAAAGCCCTGTTTTTGGAGATTTTCTTTCAATTAAAATTTCTTGGATTGTGTTTTGATTTTGTTTTAAAAATTCGTTATGCAGGCTGTTTGATAACTCCATAACGGTTTTGGCTCTTTGGGTTTTTATTTTTTCTTGTATTTGAGGATAATTATATGCGGGAGTATTTTTTCTTTTGGAATACGGAAAACAATGTATATAAGACGGTTTTAGTTCTTTTAAGTTATTGTAAGTTAGGTTAAAATCGTCATCCGTCTCATAAGGAAACCCGACTATTATATCGCATCCTAAAAAGGGCAGTTTAAAGGATTTTTTAAGCTTTTCGACAAGCTTAAAAATCTCTTTTTCGCTGTAGTTTCTGTTCATATTTTTAAGAGTTTTATCACAGACGGATTGCAAGGAAAGATGAAAATGAGGACAGAATTTTTTAGATTTTGATAAAAAACTAATCAATTCATCATCAAGCTCATTAATATATAGCGAGCCGAGTCTGTAGCGGGGAATTGGCGTTTCTTCAATTTTCTTTAAAAGGTCAATTAATTTTTTATCAAATTCCAAGCCCCACTGCCCTATATGAATTCCCGTTAAAACAATTTCTTTTATATTTTTTTCGCTTACTATTTCTATTTGTTTAATTATATTTTCAACGCTGTTTGAACGGCTGTTTCCCCGCGCATAAGGAATTACACAATAAGAACAGCGATTGTTGCAACCGTCTTGAATTTTTATATTGACTCTTGTTGAAAAGGGATTTAATAAAAACTTATTTTCAAAAATCTTTTGTTTAAAAATATCCTCAACAAAGACCTTTTTTTCTTTAAAAAGATTATCCGTGTATTTTTCAATATTTAATTTTTCACTGTTGCCCAAAATTAAATCAACATTGTTTAAATCAAGATTATCCTGAATTTTATATGTTTGAGCACAGCATCCCGTTAAAATAATTTTAATATTCGGATTTTGTTTTTTTGCTTTATTTAAAAGATAATTAATCTGGCTTATCGTATGAGAAGTAACAGCGCAGGAATTTAAAATATAAATATCGGATAAAGCAATTGAAGCCGATTTTTTAAAACCTTTTTGAATAAGCTCATTTTCGATAATCTGTCCTTCAAGGAAATTTTGCTTACATCCTAAAGATTTAAGGAAAAAACTTAAATTAGTTTTCATATTTTGCATATTCAACGGATTCTTTTTCCCAATCAGCCCTGTCTATAGTCAGCGCATGCGACCAGAATTTTTCGATTTTGTAAGTATCTCTTTGCTCATTATGCATGATATGAACGACAACTTCTCCGTAATCCAATAAATTCCAGCGGTTTTGTTGTTCATGTTCTTCGCCTATGGGAATTCTTTTAAAAACATCCTTAACTTTTTTTCTTATAAGCTCGGTTAAACCTCTAACCTGAGGAGTTGAAGTTCCGGTTGCGATAATAAAATAATCTGACAGCGAACAAACGTTCGATACGTTTAAAATAACTATATCTTTTGCTTTATTGTCATCTAAAAATCTTGCTATGGCGGATGCCAATTTTTTGGGTGCTATTTCCTGCATTTACTTTCCTTAAATATTTCCGGTGGTTGAATTTTTATCATCATTCAAAGCTTTAATATCAACAATTTCTTCTTCCTGATAGTTCAAATTGTTTTCAATATTGATGTCAATATTAACTTCACCGTCTATCATCTCTATTTCGTCTTTTTTGAATTCTTTTATTTTACCGTCCTCAAATTTAACATTTACCGTTTTTTTCAAAATATTAATCATAAACACTCTCGCCACTCCTTCGGGCGTCATAACGCCTGAGCCGACGGGAGGCAATAACTGGGCAGTTTCAATATAGTTTTTATATTCGTAATTCAAACAGCAAAGCAATCTTCCGCAAGCACCCGTAATTTTGCCCGGGGTCATGGGAATTCCTTGGTCTTTAGCCAGTTTTGTATTGACTTGTTCAAATTTCTTTAAAAATCGACAACAGCAGTAATCTTGCCCGCAGACACCCTGCCCTTGAAGAATAGACGTTTCGTCCCTGACGCCTATATGTCTTAAATCTATTCTCACTCTTTTAAATTCTTGAGTTAAATCCTTTAAAAGCTCTCTAAAATCAACTCGCTCGGGCGCAGTGTAATAAAATGTTATTTTTTTTCTGTCAAAAGTGTATCTTGCCTGAACAAATTTCATAACAAGATTTCTCTTCATTGCCAAATCTCTGCATTTATAAAAAGCTTCAACTTCAAGTTTTTTTTGTTCTTCATAAATTTTTAAATCATCTTCGTTCATTATCCGAACTACGGACAACGGCTCGGGCTGGTATTTTTCCCAAAGTTTTTGTATTTGAGAATTTACCAGAAAAACACTAAATACTTCTTCTCCTTTGTCGGTTTTAACCAAAACAAGCTGTCCATGTTTAATATTGGCATTTTGAGCAACCTTTAAAGGATGAAAAACATTTTTTATAACTCGAATTGCAAACTTCATAGTTTAATTATATCTGAAATTATCCATCTTGCAAACAGACGGGTTATTATTCAGGTTTTTTAAATCCCTTATAATTTATTTTAAAATTATTCACCTCAAGCAGATATCTTTTTAAATCACCGATATTTTGATTTTCTTCAAGAAGATTTTTCTCCAATTGCCTGCTTTTTAAAAGCTCGTCTTTAGTTTTTTCAAAATCCGACTTTTGCCCTTCGTGACTTAATTCGGCTATAAGTTCATCAACGGAATTTACGGAATAATTAGGATACATGGATAAAATTTCTTCTCTTGTCTTGCCGACAGGCAATTTATACAACCATCTTAAAGTCGCAAGGTCGTTATTTGAAATATTAACGCTTCCGTATTGGTGAGGTACATACATTATATCGCCTTTGGTTTTTGAATGACCCAAACCGACACTATGCCCGATTTCGTGTAAAATTGTATGAAAAACTTCATTTTCGTCCTGATATTGATGGTGTAAAATTCCGTCCGATAATCCTATTGAAAGCTCGGCCGAATAATATCTGCCTGATTTGTCAAAATTAAAAGTGCAAGAACCGAGCGACTTTCTATCCACCCTTTTCCAATCAATGTTTATATTGGAATCGTAAAGATTTGTTGTTCTTTCAAAAGAAACAAGTCCGTGCGTTAACTGCTCCCAAGTGTTAAAACCGTCAATAATCATCTGGGTATACTTAAATTCATCCTGTGCACCCGCAGATTTATACCAATTGAACTTGCCTATAAAAACTTTTAGAGGCATAATATTATCGGGCCAGCGGGATAATTTCGATTTATTAAAACAGTAATCAATATAGGTTTGCATATAAATATATAATAGCATATAATAATAAATACAAAGTACTTAGGGAGATTTAATATTATGATGAATATGATGCAAGTAATGCAGCAAGCGCAAAAAATGCAAAAGAAATTTAAAGAAGCTCAAGGCGAGCTTGAACAAAAAGAAGTAACTTCAACCGTAGGAAATGGTGCGGTTACTGCCGTTGTTACGGGACAAGGCAAATTCAAAAAAGTCAG